>JBFZCS010000247.1:0-3571 GCA_041307825.1 Azonexaceae bacterium | reverse complement strand
GGGATGATTTTCCGACGGACGCGCGCCGATGATGATGATGACTTCGGCGTCCTTGGCGGCCATGAACGGGGCGGTCACGGCGCCGGAGTTCAGGCCTTCCATGAGGGCTGCCACCGATGAGGCGTGGCAAAGACGCGTGCAGTGGTCGACGTTGTTGGTGCCGAAGCCCTGACGAATCAGCTTCTGGAAGAGGTAGGCCTCTTCGTTCGAACACTTGGCTGAGCCGAAGCCGGCGAGCGCGTCGCCGCCGTCGCGCTCGAAGATTTTCTTGAGACCGCCGGCGGCCTTGTCGAGCGCTTCTTCCCAGGTCGCCTTGCGGAAGACGTTCCAGGGGTTGCGCGGATCGACGTCGATATCGCCGCGCTTGGGCGCGTCATCGCGGCGGATGAGCGGAACGGTCAAACGGTCCGGATGGTGGATATAGTCGAAACCGAAGCGGCCCTTGACGCAGAGGCGGTTTTCATTGGCCGGGCCGTCGCGACCATCGACGTAGAGGATCTTGTCATCCTTGACGTAAGCCGTGGTCTGGCAGCCGACGCCGCAGAACGGGCAGAGCGTATCGACGGCACGTTCCTCGAAGTGGACGCGCTTGCCATTCGACTTGTCGATGAGGTTTGATTCCATCAGCGCGCCGGTCGGGCAGGCCTGGACGCACTCGCCGCACGCGACGCAGGTTGAGTCGCCCATGCCGGTGTCGAAGTCGAAGACGACCTTGGAGCCGTGACCGCGGTAGGCCATGCCGATGACGTCGTTGTGCTGCACTTCGCGGCAGGCGCGCACGCACAGGCCGCAATTGATGCAGGCGTCGAGGTTCACGGCGATGGCCGAGTGCGTGTAGTCGGCTTCCGGTTTGTCTGCGCGAGGGAAGCGGCTCTCGGGCTTGACGTTCATGGCGCCGACCCAGTTCCAGAACTTGGAATTGGGATCGTGGCTGTCGGCCTTGGCGGGCTGGTCGGCGAGCAACAGTTCGAAAACCATCTCGCGCGATTTCTTGGCGCGCTCAGACGCGGTCTTGACCTTCATGCCGTTGGAGGGGATGCGCTGACAGGATGCGGCGAGCACGCGCTCGCCTTCGATCTCGACCATGCACGCGCGGCAGTTGCCATCAGCGCGATAGCCGGGCTCCGGCAGCCAGCACAGATGCGGAATTTTCGTCTTGTGGCGGTCGGCGACCTGCCAGATGGTTTCGCCTTCTTCGGCTTCCACCATCTTGCCGTCGAGCTCGAACGTGATCTTGGCCATGGGTCTCGTCTCTTGGTTCAGCTGGTGCGTGCGGCGGCTGTTACTGACTGTTACTTCAGGTCGTCGGGGAAGAACTTCAACACCGAAACGACCGGATTCGATGCAGCCTGACCGAGGCCGCAGATCGAGGCGTCGCGCATCACCTGCGCGAGGTCAGCAAGCGTGTCCTTGTTCCAGTCCCCGCTCTGCATGAGCTTGACAGCCTTTTCCGTGCCCGTGCGGCAGGGCGTGCACTGACCGCAGCTTTCGTCCTCGAAGAATTTCATGAGGTTCAGCGCCACGTCCTTCATGTCGTCTTTGTCGGACAGGATGACGACGGCGTGGCTGCCGACGAAGCAGCCGTACTTTTCAAGCGAACCGAAATCGAGCGGGAGATCGCTCAACGATGCCGGCAGAATGCCGCCCGAAGGGCCGCCGGGCAGATAGCCCTTAAAGGTGTGCCCGTCCTGCATGCCGCCGCAGGCTTCAATCAATTCGTTGACCGTCGTCCCGGCTGCGGTGAGCACGACGCCGGGTTTCTTGACGCGGCCCGAGACGGAGTACGAGCGATTGCCCTTGGCGCCGTTCTTGCCCATGCCGGCGAACCATTCGGCGCCCTTCTCGAGGATCTGCGGGATCCAGTAGAGTGTCTCGACATTGTTGACGAGGGTGGGGCGATTGAAGATGCCGACCTGAGCGACGTAGGGCGGGCGGTGACGAGGAAGGCCGCGCTTGCCTTCGATGGATTCGATCATCGCGCTCTCTTCGCCGCAGATATAGGCGCCGGCGCCGCGGCGGACGGAAACTTTGGTGTGCATCAGAAGGCCGGCCTTTTCCAGGGCCTTCAATTCGATGTCGAGGATCTCCAGCACAGCCGGATACTCGTCGCGCATGTAGATGAAGACTTCCTGCGCTTCCACGGCCCAGGCCGCGATCAGCATGCCTTCGAGGAACTGGTGCGGACGGCGTTCGAGGTAGTAGCGGTCCTTGAAGGTGCCGGGTTCGCCTTCGTCGCCGTTGACGGCCATGTAGCGCGGGCCTTTTTCGGCGCGCACGAACGTCCACTTGCGACCGGTGGGGAAGCCGGCGCCGCCGAGGCCGCGCAGACCGCCGTCAGAGAGCGTGGCGATGATCTGATCGACGGTGCGGGTGCCCGCGAGACATTCACCGAGGACTTTGTAGCCACCTTCTTTCTTATAGGCGGCGAGGTTCTGGTATTTGGGGATGGTAGCGTGGAGGTCGCCTTTCTCGACGACCTTCTTGATCTTCGCGACGGTAGCCTTGGGGACGTGCTTGTGGCCGACTTCGGCAGCGGGGGCGACGTCACAGGCGCCGATGCAGGGAGCTCGAAGCACGCGAACCTGCGGCATGTCTTCAGCGCCGAGCGTGGCGATCAGCTTTTCGGCGCCGGCCAGCATGCACGAGAGGCTATCGCAGACCCGGATGGTGATCGGTTCAGGCTTTTCTTCGCCATCCTGGACCACGTCGAAGTGGGCGTAGAAGGTGGCGACTTCGTAGACTTCGGCCATCGGGATGCGCAGCAGTTCGGCCAGTGCATGGATGTGGCCGGCAGGCAGGCACTTCTCGGCGTCTTGAATGAGATGCAGGTATTCGATGAGCAGCGGACGCTCGTAGGGACCCTCGCCGATCAGCTTCTTTACGGCTGCTGTTTCGAAGGGCTGCAGCTGGCGGCCCTTCTGGTATGCGGCGGCCTTGCGGCGGCCGGAGCCAGGATGATTGGCGCGCTTTTCAAGCGTGAGTGTGCCGTTGCCGGTCTTGGCCATGAACGTCCTCGATCTCGAGTTCCGCGGTCGCATCGTGCGCCGGCGGGTCTTCCCCAGTCAGCAACTGAGCACAGTGCGAGGCCGCTCAACCGCGCTCCCGTAGTTGGGACGTGGAATGAGCAACCTGGGTGTGCCTGCGCTTTACGCAGCGCACCATGCCCGCTCCAGGTTGTCGCATCAAGAAAGCCGTCCCTTGTTTCGATAGAAAAATCCTATCGAAGCACCAAAGCTAATCTATGCTGGATATAGGTATCGCTGGCATCGTTGCCAACCGCCTGATCCAGCACTGATTTAGCTGGCGCGCTCGCCTCAGTGTCCCGCGAAAACGCGACCTTTGGTGTCTGGAACCGTATGAAAGATGACGTCGAACTGGCGGGCATGCTCGGCCACTTCCTTGTCATGCACGGATCCGCTGGTGGCGAATACGGCCGCCACCTTACGGCGCGCCAGAATGTCGAACCCGTCGGCGAAGGCGAAAAAGCTGTCGCTGACGACGGCGGCGCCCTTAAGCTGCGCAAGGCGGCGGGTCTGGCGGACCTGCTGGACGGCGAGTTCGCACGCGGCCG
>JBFZCS010000246.1:0-2930 GCA_041307825.1 Azonexaceae bacterium | reverse complement strand
AGCTTGCACAACGGGTGGCCGTCGAGCAGTTCGCGCGCCAGGCGCAGCGTGCGCACCGCGTCGTCGGCCGTAAAACAGCCGGCGGTGTTGGGCAGGATGGTGAATTGCGACGGCGGCAGGGCGTCGAGCAGGTTGGGCTGGCTCGGGTCCTGGCCGATGTTGGTACGACGGATCGCCACCGTGATGATCTCGGCGCCGGAGGCGTCGATGGCCGCCCGCGTTTCGGCAAAATCCTTGTACTTGCCGGTGCCGACCAGCAGACGGGAACGATACGCCGTGCCGGCGATAGTCAGTTGATGCATGAAATTCTCTCTTTGCTTAGCCGCCGCCTACGGCGACGACGATTTCCAGGCGATCGCCCGAAACGAGCAGCGTCGACGCGTGCCTGCTCTTGGGAACGATCTCGCCGTTGCGCTCGACGGCAATGCGCTTGCCGGCATAGCCGAGTTGCTCGACCAGGCCGGCGACGCTGAGTTCGGCGACGAACTGCCGCGGTTCGCCGTTAAGGGTGATATTCAACATGCCGCCATTTTAACGGCTAAAGCGGATGCTTGCCGAGCCACCCGCCGGCAAGCTGCCGCCGATGCCGGTCATCCGGCATCGACCTTGCTGCCTTACTTGACTGCCTTGACGTCGGCGTCGGTACCCAGGCCCAGCGTGTAGCCCAGCGAGACGTGGTGGAAACGATGGATGGTCTTGTCGGCGTGGATGGCGATGCCGAACGGAACCTTCTGCCCTTCGGCCAGCGCCAGATCGCCCTCACCGCCAGTCAGCTTGCGCGTGAAGGTCACCGTGCACAGGCCGGCCTTGCATTCGCCTTCGGCCGAGACCAGCGCCTGGCCGCCCTTGTTGATGCGCTCGGCAGCGACATGGCCGTCGAGCTGGGTGGCTCCGCTGCCGGCATCGCCGCTCTTCCACTGGAAGTAGTCCATGTAGTTGCCGCCCGCCACGTTGGCGTCCTTGATGTATTTCTTCTTCTTCGGGTCGGCGCCCGGCATCGAGCGCACATCCTTGTGGCAGGTCGCCCAGCAACCGATCTGCTCGCCCATCTCGACCTTCGGGCCGGCCAGCATGATTGCCGCCTTGACCTCGTGGAAAGGCGCCTTTTCTTCCTTGTCGGCCCCGGCCGGCGCATCGGTCGGCGCCTTGAAGGTCAGACGAATGTAGAGGTTTTCCTTGTCGTAGGCGGCTTGTGTGGTGACTGGGAACTTGATCGTCTTCGGCGCGCCGACCGGCTCCAGTTCCTTGCTGGCCAGACGCTTGAAGTCGAAGTTGAGCGCGCCCTTTTCTTCATGGCAGCCGGCGCAGCTCTCGCCCTTGCTGATGCCGGTGCGGCCGCTGTGGTCGGACTTGTTCATCATCCATTCGATCGGCGTCACGCCGGGCGCGAACACTTCGATCTGGCGCTTCGGCACCTTGCTCCAATCAGGCGCTGCGTACGCGAACTGGGTGCCGGCGACGAGCGCGGCGCCAAGCAAGGCGAGGGATGCGGTTGATTTTTTCATGTGTGACTCCACTCTAATATTATTAAGGGCATTGCGCAGACAACTCGTGGTTGTTCGGGAGATATTACCCCGATTTTGAAATTGCCGAATTTTCGGCAGTCTCAAGGCACCAGCTTGAAACGCACGCCGAACACTTTGGCGCGCTTGGCATCGCTCGCGCCGCCCGCCAGCTTACTTCGACGACGCTCCCGTTGGCCACGGTGGCAATCCCATTTTCCGCCTGCGTCGAACGGAAGCCGGACGAAAGATCGCGAAGCACCACGCCGACCAGCACTTCTTCGTCGGGGCGACTGGCCAATGGCTCGCGTATGTGCCTCCCTACGTTCCAGATTTGGTTGACCGCGGTCGCCAGGCCGTTCGACCTGCTGTAGCGCCTGAACACACTGACGTCGCGGCCTGGGCCATCAAGGCCGAATAGCGCCAGTTGCTGACGGCATGCTTGCTTACCCTGCCATACCGTTCGTGGCGATACAGCGTCTCGCCGGGCAGCGTGCCGGCCCTCTATGGCAAACGAATGCGCGGCTTTCTCGGCGCCCTGACGAACAGGCGGTCATATAGCCAGTCGGGAAGGATGCGCAGCAACTTGGCGACGACGCCCATTTGCCAGGGAATCACCGTGTAGCTGACGCCGCGCTCGATGGCCCGGGCAAAACGTTTCGCCGCTTCTTCCGGCGGCAGCAAAAAGGGCATTTTGTAGGCGTTGACCGCAGTCATCGGCGTTTCGATATAGCCGGGGGCGATAGTCACCACCTTGATTCCGTAGGGCAGCATCTCGAGGCGCAGACTTTCAAGATAGATGATGGCCGCCGCCTTCGAAGCCGAATAGGCTTCCGCTCCGGGCAGGCCGCGAATGCCGGCGACCGAGGCGATACCGACCAGACGCCGCATTTTTCCGGACTCGCCTGTCGCCGCGCGCAGCGCCGGGATGAAGGGGGCAAAGGTCGCCGCCATGCCGAAGACGTTGGTGTCCATGATCTGGCGGAAAACCTCGAGATCCTCGGCGTGCTCGGTCAGGGTGCCCGCCGAAACGCCGGCATTGGCGATGACGATGTCGGGCGCGCCGAAGCGGGCGATAAAATCCTCCGCCGCCACGCGCAGGGCCGGCGCATCGCGGACGTCGAGCGCGAAGGTGGCATGGGTTCCGCCGAGGCGCCGATTCAGAGCGTCAAGAAACTCGGCGCGCCGCGCCGCCAAGCCGAGCGCCGCGCCCTGGCCGGCATAGTAAACGGCAAGCGCCTCGCCGATACCGGTCGAGGCGCCTGTAATGAAAACCTTCAGCGTCAATTACTTCTTGCCGGATTTTTCGCTGCGCGCCTTGGCAATCAGTTTGTCGGCAATCGCCAGTTGCTCGTTGAAATCCTTGCCGCCAACCAGGTACTTGCCATCGACGGCGAGCGCCGGCACGCCCTGGATCTTGTACGCCTG
>JBFZCS010000245.1:0-10743 GCA_041307825.1 Azonexaceae bacterium | reverse complement strand
CCGCTTGGCCGCCCGGCGTACTCAACCTGATGCAGGGAGATACCGAGGCGATCGACGGCTTGTGCTGCGGCGGGATAGACCGCTTGGTCTACGCCGGCGAGGCGGCGCTCGGCGCGCAGGTCGGCGCCATAGCCGCGGCCGCCGGCAAACCCTGCGTGCTGCTGGCGGCGTGATGCAGCGCATCGTCTATCTGGAACGCGAATCGGTCATCGCTGACGTCCGCCGGCCGGACTTTGCCCACGACTGGGTCGAATACCCGATGACGCGGCCGGAACAGGTCATCGAGCGCCTGCAGGGAGCGACTATCGCCATCATCAACAAGGTGCCGTTGCCGGCTGCTGCGGTCGACGCCCTGCCGGGCCTGAAAATGGTCGCCGTGGCGGCGACCGGCACCAATATCGTCGATCTCGAAGCGTGCCGGAAGCGCGGTATCGTCGTTTCCAACATTCGCGGCTATGCCGAGCATACGGTGCCGGAGCACGTCATGGCGCTGCTGCTGGCGCTGTCGCGCAACCTGATCGCTTGGCGCGCGACGGTGCAGGCCGGGCGCTGGCAGCAGTCCGACCAGTTCTGCCTGTTCGATCACCCGATCCGCGACCTGCATGGCGCCACGCTCGGCCTGATCGGCAGCGGCAGCCTGGGCAACGGCGTCGCGCGCCTGGCCGAGGCTTTCGGCATGTACGTGCTGCGCGCCGAGCACAAGGACGCGACCGTGTTGCGCCCCGGCTACGCCGATTTCGCGCAGGTCCTGCGCGAGGCCGACGCGATCACCCTGCATTGCCCGCTGACGCCCGAGACGCAGGGGCTGATCGGCGAAGCCGAGCTGCGCGCGATGAAGCCGACGGCCCTGCTGATCAATACGGCGCGCGGTGGCCTGGTCGACGAGGCGGCGTTGATCCGCGCTCTGCGCGAAGGCTGGATCGCCGGCGCCGGCTTCGATGTCATCACCGCCGAACCGCCGCCGGCCGGCCATCCGATGGTCGCCCCGGAACTGCTGGCGCTGCCCAATTTCCTGCTGACGCCGCACGTCGCCTGGGCTAGCCGGCCGGCGATGCAGACGCTGGCCGACCAGCTGATCGACAACATCGAAGCCTTCGTCGCCGGCCAGCCGCGCAACCGGGTGGCATGAACGCGCGCGAGCAAATTCTGACGCGCGCCGTCAGTTTCATCTCCGGCCCTCGCGGACTGGCCATATCTAACAAACCATCGTCCCCGGCGCCCACGGG
Source organism: Azonexaceae bacterium (assembly GCA_041307825.1). Taxonomy (GTDB): domain Bacteria; phylum Pseudomonadota; class Gammaproteobacteria; order Burkholderiales; family Rhodocyclaceae; genus Azonexus. Next base: position 9,517 of record JBFZCS010000245.1, on the reverse strand, counting down.
CCGTGCCGGGTGCACCTGATCCTGTGCGGAGAAACCTCATGAGCATCACCTTTGCCGTGCGCGGCGACTACATCCAGCTCGACCAACTGCTCAAGGCGACCGGTCTTTGTGAATCCGGCGGCGCGGCGCATGCCGCCATCGCCGAAGGGCGGGTCAGGGTGGATGCTGCGGTCGACACCCGAAAAAGGGCAAAATTGCGGCCCGGGCAGACAGTGCTTTTCGCCGGCCAGGAAGTGAAGCTGGTCGCGCCCTAGCTCGCAGCCGAACGCTCAGGACATCTTGACGACGATGTCGTGCAGCGTGTTGGCGGCGTGGGCGACGCGGTCGGCGGCGTTCGACAGGTGGCGGTAGACTTCGCGGCGCTTGAACATGTTGATGTAGTCGTCGCCCTGGAAGAGGTCGGCGATGGCTCGCCGGTAGGCCTTCTCGACCTTGCGCTCGGCCTTGCGCGCCGCATGGGCGTTGCCCGCGGCGCTGGCCGGTTCCTTGGCCAGGCGGGAGAAACCGAGTGCCAGCGCATCGGTTCCCATCTTGATGTGCATGGCCATTTCGAGGCAGAACTTGTCGGGTGACAGGCCGAGAACGTTCATCTCGTTGACCGTGGTCTTGCAGTAATTGGTGATCTCGTCGAGGTGCATGATCGCCCGGTACAAATCCTCGCGGTCGATCGGCGTCGAGAAAGCTTCATTCAACGTATGCAGGTTGCTGGCCTTGATCCGGTCGGCATCATGCTCGTCCTGGCGGATCCGCTCGCCGATCACGACATCGCCGGTTTCCATGAACTCGACGAGCAGGCCGGTGGTCTGGGCGACATGCTGGCTTTGCGAGCTGAGCGCGCCAAAAAAATCCGCCATCTTGGGAAATACCCGGTCGAACAGCTTGCGGAAAATGGAGGGCTGGTCATTCATGGCTTGCTTCCAAGATAGAGGTTGAGCAGGGCGTAGACCTGAATGGCGACGAGGGCGGCGCCGGGGATGGTGACGACCCAGGTGACGCCGATATCCTTGGCTTTCTTCCAGCGCACGGCGCGCGGATTGTCGGCGGCGCCGATGCCCATGATCGAGGTGGCGACGACGTGGGTCGTCGAGACCGGCGCGCCGATGATCGAGGCCGAGAGGATGACCAGCGCCGAGGTCAGTTGCGAGCTGAGGGCATGGATCGGACGTACCCGGAAAATCGCGAAGCCGAGCGTGCGCACGATGCGCCAGCCGCCGGACAGAATGCCGAGCGTAATGGCCGTCGCGCAGGCCAGCATGACCCAGAATGGCACTTCGAACTTGGGAATGAAGCCGCCGAGCAGCAGCGCCAGGGTCAGGATGCCCATGCTCTTCTGGGCGTCGTTGGCGCCGTGCGAAAAGGCCAGGCCGGCGGCGGTGAAGAACTGGGCGCCGCGCAAGCGCCGGTTGACCGCCGGGGTCGCCCGGGTCAGTAGCGTGGACAGCAGTCGCTTGATCAGGAATCCCATCCCGAAACCGATCATCGGCGAGAGGAGCAGGGCGGCCAGCACCTTGACGATCCCGGTGATCTTGCCCTCGGCCAGTTCGCTGAAACCCCAGACCACGTGATCCATGCCGACCGAAACGACAACCGCGCCGACGAGGCCACCGACCAGTGCGTGCGAGGACGACGAGGGAATGCCGAAATACCAGGTCGCCAGATTCCAGACAATGGCGCCGAGCAGCCCGCAGACCAGGATTGCCAGGGAAAGCGTCGGCAGGACGCCGTCCAGCGTGATGAACTTGCCGATGGTGTTTGCCACCGCGGTGCCGCCGAGCAGGGGGCCGAGAAATTCGAAGATGCCGACGATGACGACCGCCTGCACCGGCGTCATGGCGCGCGAGGCGATTACCGTGGCGACAATGTTGGCGGCGTCGTGAAAGCCGTTGGTGTAGTCGAACAGCAGCACGATGACCACGGCGATGACGGCCAGAAGAACGACGGGTTCAATCACCGCGCCGACTCATGACAGGCTGGTAGGCGGGGTGTGGAGCGGGCAAGAAATCTGCATGCCGGAGTTCTCGTTCATTGTTTCAGAAATGTTACAGCAATATTGGCGGCAGGGTCTTTTTTGGTCGCCGCGAATATTGCGGTCGACCATGTAAAATAAGCGAATTCTGATTTATCGAGAGCGCCATGGCCTACCCTTCGTTTTCCGACATTTCCCGCAGCTTCGCCCCCGGCTGGTTCGCCGCCGTCATGGGCACTGGTGTCCTGGCGCTGACCACGCATTCGCTGGCCCAGGGCTGGCCCGTGCTCGGCATTCCGGCGGTGATCTTGCACTGGCTCAATACGGCGCTGTTCCTGGCGCTGGCGGTTCCATGGCTGACGCGCTGGCTGCGCTTTCCGGACGCCGCGATGCAGACGCTCAAGCATCCGGTGCAGGCCAATTTCTACCCGACCTTTTCGATTGCGCTGCTGGTGCTGGCGGCGCAATGGCTGGTGTTCACGCCCTACGTCGGCGTCGCGCTGGTGCTGTGGTGGCTCGGCGTCGCGCTGACCTTCGTCTTCAGCTTTGCCGCCCTGTTCTTCATGTTCCGCGGCGAGCATGTGGCGATCGAGCATGTGACGCCGGCGCAGTTCATTCCGGCCGTCGGCCTGGTCGTCATGCCGCTGGCCGGCGCCCCGCTCCTGCCGCACATGCCGGAAGCGCTGCGCGAACTCGCCCTGACGGTGAATGCGGTCGGGCTCGGCGCCGGCAGCATGATGTATGTCGGCCTGCTCGGCATCACGCTGTTCCGCAAGTACATGCACAAGCCGGCGCAAGGCATCCTGACGCCGACGGTGTGGATCCACCTGGCGCCGATCGGCGTCATTCCGGTCAGCCTGATGAACCTGCTCGACCAGCTGCCGTTCCCGGCGGCACGCGAGGCGGCAACGGTGCTGATGCTGCTGGTCTGGGGCTTCGGCGTCTGGTGGCTGGTGATGGCCAGCCTGCTGACCCTGGCGGCGCGCGCCGCCGGCCAGTTGCCGTTCGCGCTTTCGTGGTGGGGCTTCACCTTTCCGCTCGGCGTTTTCGTCGCTGAAAGCCTGCGCCTGAGCAAGCTGCTCGGCTGGGGCACGACCTTCGCGGTCGGTGTCGCCGCCTGGCTGCTGCTCTGCTTCCTGTGGGCCATCACCGCCGTCAGGACGGCGCGCGGCGTGGCCAGCGGCGCGGTCTTCCAGCCGCATCCCTGATGGCCTGGTGGTGGCTGTCCGCCGCTCTGGTCGCGGCGGGCTGGCCGGCCCTGAATTTTGCCATCCGGCGCGGGTTGACCGCGCCACGCGTCGCTGAAACCGCCGATCCCGGCGCCCTGCCGTGGCACGCGGTGCGCCTGCCGGCGGCCAACGAAAAACACCTGTTCGCCTGGTTCATTCCTGCCGCGCCGGGGGCGCCGGCGCTCGTCGTCATGCATGGCTGGGGCGGCAATGCCGAAATGATGCTGCCGCTGGCGGCACCGCTGCATGCGGCCGGCTACTCACTGCTGCTGATCGATGCGCGCTGCCACGGGCGCAGTGACGGCGACACCTTCGCTTCGTTGCCGCGCTTCGCCGAGGACATCGAAGCGGCATTGGCCTGGTTGCGCCAACAGCCCGGGGTCGATCCGGCGGCGCTCGGGGTAATCGGCCATTCGGTCGGCGCCGGCGCCGCGCTGCTGGTCGCTACGCGTCAGCCCGAATTGCGCGCGGTGGTCAGTCTGGCCGCCTTTGCCCATCCGGCGGCGATGATGCGGCGCTGGCTGGCGACCGTGCGCATCCCTTACTGGCCGCTGGGCGCCTACATTCTGGCCTACGTCCAGCGTGTGATCGGTTTTCGCTTCGCGGCGATCGCGCCGGTCAACACCATTGCCCGGGTCGCTTGTCCGGTATTGCTCGTCCATGGCCTGGAAGACGCTACCGTGCCGGTCGCCGAGGCGCGCGAAATCCATGCCGCGCGCACCGGCGATGCGGTCGAATTGCTGCTGGTTCCCGGCAGCCATGACGACTATGGCGATATCGGCCTGCAGATCGCCGGCTTGCGCGACTTTCTCGATCGCGCGTTTTCCGGTCCGGTAATTTCACGCGATTGAGTTGCCAGCGGGTGGACAAAAAAAGGGCGGGAACCAGGTCCCGCCCCAAGGAGTTCGCCCCGAATTGCTTCAGGGCTGGAGGAAAGAGGCTTTCTCGCGGACCTTGATGGCAGCGTTTTCCTGGGCGGCGATTTCCAGGTGAATCTGGTTGGCGCCCTTCTTGCCGGCCTCGGGCGGAACGCGAACGATGGCATTGAAGGACTGCAGCGTGGCGGGCGGCACCTCGACCTCGTCGGGGCCGGCGATTTCCGCGCCGGGCAGGCCGTCGACCGTTACCTTGTAGCGGTGCGGCCGTTCCTCGGTGTTCATGATCTGCAGCATGTAGACGTTCTCGATGCTGCCGTCGTCGGCCTCGCGGGCCAGCGTCGAGCGGTCGCGGATGACGTCCACCTTGAGCGGAATGCGGTGCGCCAGAAACCACGAGGCCAGTCCGGTAATGAGAACCAGAATGGCGGTGTACAGCAGGATGCGCGGGCGGACGATGTGGCCGAGGATTTCCTTCTTGCCGAGATGCTGCGCCATCGCGTTCTCGGTCGAATAGCGGATCAGGCCGCGCGGCAGGCTGACCTTGTCCATGACCTGATCGCAGACGTCGATGCAGGCGGCGCAGCCGATGCATTCGTATTGCAGCCCGTCGCGGATGTCGATGCCGGTCGGACAGACGGTGATGCATTGGCCGCAATCGACGCAATCACCCAGCCCGGCCGCCTTGGGGTCGACGCCTTTTTTGCGTACCCCGCGCGTTTCGCCGCGCGTCGGATCGTAGGTGATGATCAGCGTGTCGGGGTCGAACATCACGCTCTGGAAGCGGGCGTAGGGGCACATGTACTTGCACACCTGCTCGCGCATGAAGCCGGCGAACAGGTAGGTGAAGCCGCCGTAAAAGAAGATCCAGAAAATTTCCCAGGCGCCAAGGTTGCCGGTGCGCACCGACGCCATCAATTCATTGACCGGGGTGAAATAGCTGACCAGCGTGAAGCCGGTCCACAACGAGAACAATCCCCAAAGCAGGTGCTTGGTGCCCTTGATACGCAGCTTGCGGGCATCGAGCGGTGCCTTGTCGAGCTTGATGCGCGCGTTGCGGTCGCCTTCGACCCAGTTCTCGATCCACATGAAAATTTGCGAATAGACCGTCTGCGGACACGCATAGCCGCAGAACAGGCGCCCGGCGACGGCAGTGACCAGAAACAGCGCGTAGGCCGAGATGATGAGCAGCGCCGCCAGATAAATGATGTCTTGCGGCCAGAAAACCAGGCCGAAGATATAGAACTTGCGCTCGACCAGGTGCAACAGGATCGCCTGGCGGTCATTCCACACCAGCCACGGGCTGACGTAGAAGAGCAGCTGGGTGAAGACGACGAGCGCGATCCGCCAGTTGTCGAAATAGCCGCGGATGCCCTTGGCGTAGATCTTCTTGCGCTTCTCGTAGAACGAGACGGGGGCAGGCGTTCCTGGCAGGGCACTGGCTTCGGGCTGGCTCATTCGTCTTCCGGGTAATTGAAAAAAAGGAAACCGGAGCGGCGGGCGCGGCAACAAACTGGCGCCACCAAGCCAGCCTGCGGGGGCGAACTAGGGGGCGCCCCCGGGCTGTATTCCGATCACCAGTTCCCGCCCTGAAGGTAAGGAGGAGGGTGCCTTGGGCAGGAGGTGTCACCGGTTTCCGACTAACTACTAACAAGATACGTGCCAGCCCGAACAATGTTTATAAAACGCAATTTAATCAATGGCGTGACCTGATTCATCGCAATTCCGGTTGCCTGTTTCCGCAAGCGTGTGTCAATATTGACAAAATAATTTGGCAAAAGTGACAAATACGGCATGACTTCGCATTTTATCAGTGAGTTGCTCTCCTTCCTCGACGGCTTGCCCGAGCCGCGCATCGTCATGGACACGGATTACCGGATTGTCGCGGCAAATGCCGCTTACACCAGCGAGTTCGGGGCCGGCAAGGAGGTTGCCGGGCGCCGCTGCTACGAGGTTTCGCATCATTTCGACGTGCCCTGCGACCAGGCCGGCGAATCGTGCCCGCTCAAGCAAAGCCTCGAGGACGGGACGCCGCAACGCGTCCTGCACCTGCATCACACGCCGCGTGGCGAGGAACATGTCGATGTCGAAACGACGCCGATTCGCGACGATCATGGGCAGATCGTCTATTTCGTCGAAACCATGCGCATCGTCCGCCAGGCCAGCAGCCGGGCGGCCGCGCAGGGCCTGGTCGGGCGTTCGCCGGCCTTCGTCGCGATGCTCGAAAAAGTGATGCGCGTCGCCCGTTCCGATGCCGCCGTATTGCTGCTCGGCGAAACCGGAACAGGCAAGGAACTTGTCGCCCACGCCATCCACGAAGCCAGCGCCCGCGAGGAAGGGCCGTTTGTCGCGGTCGACTGCGCCGGAATGACCGAAACGCTGTTCGAAAGCGAGCTCTTCGGTTACGAGAAAGGCGCGTTCACCGGCGCCAGCCACCGCAAGCAGGGGCTGGTCGAGGCGGCCAGCGGCGGCACGCTGTTCCTCGACGAAATTGGCGAGTTGCCGCTCGCCCTCCAGGTCAAGCTGTTGCGCCTGCTCGAAACCGGCACCTATCGCCGGGTCGGCGGGCTGGACTGGCTGCCCGCCGATTTCCGGCTGATTGCGGCGACCCACCGCGACCTGCGCGCCATGGTCCAGGACGAAAGTTTCCGCCGCGACCTCTACTTCCGGATCAATACCTTCCCGGTTCGTATGCCGGCCCTGCACGAACGGGCCGACGACATCCCGCTGCTCGCCGCCTCGCTCCTCGAACGGGTCGATCGCAAGTCCGGACGCAAGTTCACCCGCTCAGCGCTCGATTGGCTCGCCGGCCGCCGCTACAGCGGCAATATCCGCGAATTGCGCAACCTGATCGAACGCGCCACCCTGCTCGCCGATGGCGATACCATCGAGCAATCGCACCTGACGGCCATGGCCGACGACATTCCGCCGGCGCCGCCGGATACCGGCGACGCCTTTCAACTGAGCGCGGTCGTCACGCTGGAAGCGCTGGAAAAGCACTACCTCGACTGGGTCAGAAGCCGTCCCGGGAGCGACCCGGCGACGCTGGCCGGCCGCCTCGGCATCAGCCAGCGAACCCTTTATCGCAAGCTGCAGGCGCAGCGGTGAGCGGCTCGCTTCGGGGTTTTCCGGAAGCGGTCACGGAATGTCGATGTGATGCGCGCTCAGCCAGTCGCGATCGGGTTCCCAGCGCACTTCCTTGACCCCCGGCCGGGCTTGGTCAAAGCGGCTTTCCCTCGCCCGCTTCCTCATGGGTTCGCCCGTCGCGGATATGATAAATGCGCTTGAAGGTCGGCATGATCTTTTCGTCGTGGGTCACGACGATGACCGCCGTCCGATATTGCTGTGCCATCCGGTTGAGGATGCGCATGACGCTGAGGGCCCGTTCGCTGTCGAGCGGGGCAGTCGGCTCGTCGGCGAGGATCACCGGCGGCTGGTTGACCAGGGCGCGGGCGATGGCGACCCGCTGCTGCTCGCCACCGGATAGTTCGGAAGGCTGGGCCTTGGCTCGGTGCGCCACATCGAGCGCCGTCAGGAGTTCGAGCGCCCGGCTGCGAGATGCGGCGTTGGACTGACCGGCCAGCATGGGAAGCAGCGCGACATTGTCGGTGACATCGAGGAAGGGAATCAGGTAAGGGGCCTGGAAGACGAAGCCGATCTTGTCCCGCCGCAGCGCCCTGAGGTCGGAAATTCGCCAGGCGTCGTCGAAAATGACCTCTTCACCCAGGGTCATGCGCCCTGCCGTCGGTTCGATGACCGCGCCCAGGCACTTGAGCAGGGTGCTTTTCCCCGACCCCGAGGGGCCGATGAGTCCGACCACCTCGCCCGGCGCGACGGTCATATTGACCTCTTTCAGGGCGTCGACCGCGGTATCCCCGGTGCCGTAACGCTTGCTCAGGCCTTCGATTTTTATGCCGAATGTCTGCATCTCAGCCGCCTATCGCCGTGGCCGGGTCGACCCGCAGCGCGGCGCGGATGGCCAGCGTGCTGGCGAGGGCGCAGATGAGCATGACGGCGACGAAGCCGCGCAGGGTGTCGCCGGTTTCGAGCAGCACATATTTCGGAAAGGCCGGCGCCCAGAAGGTGGCGGCGGTTTTGCCGACGACGAAGCCGATCAGCCCGAGGCCCAGCGCCTGCTGCAGGATCATGCCGGCGATGGTGCGGCTGCGGGTGCCGATCAGCTTGAGCACGGCGATTTCACGAATCTTGCCGAGCGTCATGGTGTAGATGATGAAGGCGACGATGGCCGCGCTGACGATGGCGAGGATGACCAGAAACATGCCGATCTGCTTCGCCGACGTGGCGATCAGCTTGGCTACCAGAATTTCCTCCATCTGCGCCCGGGTGTAGGCCTGCAGGTGTTTCCAGCGGCGGATCCCGGCCGCTACCTCGTCCGGCGTCTCGCCGTCGCGAACCCGGACCAGCACGGCATTGACGTTGTGGTTGCTGGCTTGCGAAGCCTGAATCGCTTCCAGCAGCCCGGGTACGCCGGGGCGGTTGAGGCCGGGGTTGGCCGCTGTCCGCGCCCGTTCGTTGAGAATTGCGTCGTTGTCCTTGAGGAACTGCGCTTCTTGAGCATCCTTCAGCGGAATGAAGACCATCGGGTCGCCGCCAGAGGACACCATGCGCCGGGTCAGGCCGACGACGGTGTAATCGTGGCGACGTATCTTTATCCGCTCGCCCAGTTGAAAGCCGGTCTTGACGTCGGCCACCGCTTCGTAATGACTGCGGGTGATCTGCCGGCCGGCCGTCAGATAGCCGGGTTCGCCCGGCTGGCCGGGCTCGAAGCCGACCACCATGGCGCGTACATCGGTATCGCCCTGGCGCACCTGCATGGTCAGGTAAGTGACATTGGCGGCCTGGGCCACGCCGGGCATGCCGAGAATGCCGCGGTACGCATCGTCATGCAGGCTGGACGACTCGGCATAGGGGCCGAGAGTGTCCTTCTGCACCACCCAGAGGTCGGCGCCGCTGTTGGTGAGCAGCACCTTTGCATCGTCGACCATGCCGCGATAGACGCCGGCCATAGTCAGCGTGACGCCGATGAGCAGACCGAGGCCGAGGCCGGTGAAGGCGAACTTGCCCCACGAATGCAGGATGTCCCGTCCGGCCAGGTTGATCACTTGCCGGCTCCGGCCAGCGATTCGACGACCTTGAGGCGGCTGTCGGCGGTGATTTCCGTTTCGCTGTGAACGATAACCTGATCTCCTTCGCTCAAGCCGTCAAGGATCTCGACTTGCCCGCCGAGGCTTGTCTTGCCCGGTTTGACGGCGACGAAATGTGCCGCGCCGGACCGATGGACCCATACCCCGATCCGCTCGCCCTGGCGTTTGATGCTGGCATTCGGCACCAGAAATTGCGCCTCGATGGTCGGTAACTTCAGCGTGACCTCGGCCAGTTCGCCGAGGGAAATACCTGCCGGCAAGGTGTCGAAGGCGATCTGGGCG
>JBFZCS010000244.1:0-7311 GCA_041307825.1 Azonexaceae bacterium | reverse complement strand
CTGCCGGGCGCCGAGCTGTTCGGCAGCGCGCCGCTCGCCCGTCTCGAACTGGCGATCGACCGCATCCTGGAAAACCATGCCGACGCCGATTTCTGCCTGCTGACCGGCGACCTCGCCGATGCCGGCGGCGAGGCCGCCTACGCGTCGCTGGCCGAGGCGTTGCGCCGACTGCCGATGCCTGCGCATCTGCTCCCCGGCAACCACGACAGCCGCGCGGCATTGCGCCGCCATTTTCCGCAACTGGCCAACAACGATGGTGGTTTCATGCAGGCGGCGCTAGCCACGCCAGCCGGGCGCTTCCTGCTGCTCGACACGGTGGAACCTGGCGCCCCGTGGGGCAGCTACTGTATCCAGCGGAGGGAATGGCTGGCGCAGCAACTTGCAGCGGCGGGCGACCTGCCGCTGTATGTCGCGATGCATCACCCGCCGCTCGCACTCGGCATCCCGTCAATGGACCAGTTCGCGCTGCGCGACGCGGAAGCCTTCTGGTCGGTCATCGCGCCGCACCGCACGCGTATCCGCCACCTCTTTTTCGGCCACCTGCACCGGCCGATCGGCGGCAGTTGGCGCGGCATTCCGTTTTCCTGCGCCAGTTCGCCGAACCATCAGGTCGCGCTCGACCTGACCACGCTGCGCGGCGACGATGTGCCCGGCTGCCGCGAACCGGCCGGTTTTGCGGTGATCCTGATCGACACCGACAGCGTCGTCGTCCATCACCAGCAACTGTTCGGCGGCGAAACCGCTTTCTGGCTGTGACGGCCTTTCAGCCAGTCACTGCCGCCTTGGCCGGCGCCCACTGCCGGCGGCTGACCGGCAGTTTGTCCGGTACACCGCGCAGCAGCGCCCAGCCATAGGCTTCGGCATCGTCACCGGCGGCTTTCTCGAAACCAGCGAGCGCAGTTTTGACCACCAGCACGGCGCGATGCAGGCGCATGAAGCGGTCGGCGAACTCATCTTCGAGATGCGTCAGCGCCTCGTCGAGCAGGTATTCGCGGTCGACGGTGCGGGCGGTCACGTATTTGAGGTCGGCCTTGAAATACAGCACTTCCGCCACCGGCACCAGCAGCAGGCGGCCTCGCTCGTGGCAGGAAAGGTGGGTGCGCCCGCCACGGCGCGCCTTCTGGCCGATGGCGGCGAGCACGGCGGGATCGGGATGGGGCGCCGCCGCAATTTTTTGCAGCGCGGTCAGCAGGCGCTGGGTGCGCACCGGTTTCAACAGGTAGTCGACAGCATTGAGATCGAATGCCTGCACCGCGTAGTTGTCGTAGGCGGTGATGAATATGACGGCGGGCGGATGCTCGAAAGCGCCGAGATGGCCGGCCAGCTCAATGCCATCCATGCCCGGCATGCGGATGTCGGCGAGGACGACGTCGACTGGGTTTTCGCGAATGAACTCGAGCGCCGCGATGCCGTTGCCGGCCTCGCCGACGACCTCGCTGGAAAACTGGATAGCAATATCGCCCAGCAGTTCGCGCAAACGCGAGCGCGCCAGCGGTTCGTCGTCGACCAGGAGGATTTTCAGCGGCTTGTCTTGCGGCATGGCAGGATGATGCGGACCTCGTAGTTTTTCTCGCCGGCGTCGATTTCCAGCCGCGCCTCGAGATCGTAATACAAGGCCAGCCGTTCGCGAATATTGGCGACAGCAATCTGGTTGCCACTGGCGTGCTGGCCGGCGGCGACCATCGGATTGGCGATGGCGATGCGCAGTTCCTCGCCGCGCTGCTCGATGGCAATGCGCACGACGCCGCCTTCCGGCGCCGGCTCGATGCCGTGATAGACGGCGTTTTCCAGCAGCGGCTGCAGCATCAGCGGGGGAATCGGCTGGCCCATGAAAACCGCCCCGATTTGCCAGTCGACCGCAAGACGCTCGCCAAGGCGCAGTTTTTCCAGTTCGAAGTATTGTTTGCCGAGGGCGATCTCGTCGGCCAGACTGACCAGTTCGCCGGGGTCGCGCATTGCGGCGCGGAACAGGTCGGAGAGCGACTCAAGTGCCGCCTCGGCCTGTTGCGGCCGGGCGCGAATCAGCGACAGCACGGCATTCAGCGAATTGAACAGGAAATGGGGGCGGATGCGGGCGTTCAGGGCCGCCAGCCGCGCTTCGGTCTGGGCCGGCGAGAAGGCGCGGGCGCGTAACTCAAAATAGCCGAGCAGGACGACGCTTGCGGCAGCGGCGAGGACGACGGGCCGCAGCTGATTGGCTCCATCGCCAAAACCCAGAGACTGCCAGAAGAGTTGCTGGGCATAAGCCAGCCCCGCGACCAGCGCGACCACACACGCCTGACCGAGACGCAGCGGCAATGCCCGCAACGGGTTGCGCAGGCCGGCCAACAGGCCAAGCGCCAGCAGCAGCAGCGGCTCGACCAGAGCCGCCATCTCGACATAGCGCCCCATCCATTCGGCCAAGCCGGGCGACTGGATGAAGGCGACGGCGAACGCCAGCAGGTTGACGCCGAGCAGCACGCGCAGCATCACCCCGAAATTGCGCCAGTCGGGTAGCGGATGCGTTGCGGGAAAGTGCCGTATACTTGTCATTCCTGATGCGTTCTCGCCTTGACAGCCACATTTTATGACATCCAACGCCGCACAATACACTTGGGCCGGACGATTCTCCGAGCCGGTTTCCGATCTCGTCAAACGCTACACCGCTTCGGTCGACTTCGACCAGCGCATGTGGCGCCAGGATATCCGCGGCTCGCTGGCCCACGCCCGGATGCTGGCGAAGCAGGGCATCATCGCCGCCGCCGACCTGGCTGACATCGAGCGTGGCATGGTTATCGTCATTGAGGAAATCGAGTCAGGCAAGTTCGAATGGTCACTCGACCTCGAAGACGTTCACCTCAATATTGAAAAGCGCCTGACTGCCATCGTCGGCGATGCCGGCAAACGCCTCCACACCGGCCGTTCGCGCAACGATCAGGTGGCCACTGACATCCGTCTCTACCTGCGCGACGCCATCGATGACATCCTCGTGCTGATCAAGGCTTTCCGCTCCGCGCTGGTTGATCTGGCCGAAAAGGAAGCGGCGACGCCGATGCCCGGCTTCACACATTTGCAGGTGGCGCAGCCGGTCACCTTCGGCCACCACGTCCTCGCCTACTTCGAGATGTTCGGCCGCGACGCCGAGCGCTTTGCCGACTGCCGCAAACGCACCAACCGCCTGCCGCTGGGCGCCGCCGCGCTGGCCGGCACGACCTACCCGATCGACCGCGAATTCGTCGCCGCCGAACTCGGCTTCGAGGGCGTCTGCGAAAACTCGCTGGATGCCGTGTCGGATCGCGACTTCGCCATCGAATTCACCGCCGCCTGTGCCATGCTGATGATGCACATCAGCCGCCTGTCGGAGGAACTGGTGATGTGGATGAGCCCGCGCATCGGCTTCATCCAGATCGCCGACCGCTTCTGCACCGGCTCGTCGATCATGCCGCAGAAGAAAAACCCGGACGTGCCCGAGCTGGCGCGCGGCAAAACCGGCCGCGTCTATGGCCAGTTGATGAGTCTGTTGACCCTTATGAAGTCACAGCCGCTGGCCTACAACAAGGACAACCAGGAAGACAAGGAGCCGCTGTTCGACGCCGTCGACACGGTCACCGACACCCTGCGCATCTTTGCCGACATGGCCGGCGGCATCACCGTCAAGCCCGAGGCGATGCAGGCCGCGCTGACCCAGGGCTTCGCCACCGCCACCGACCTCGCCGACTATCTGGTCAAGAAGGGCCTGCCGTTCCGCGACGCCCACGAAGCCGTCGGCCACGCCGTCAAGGCCGCCGAACAGAAGGGCGTCGATCTGCCGCAACTTACGCTCGACGAACTCCAGGCCTTCTGCCCGCAGGTGGAAAACGACGTATTTTCGGTGTTGACCGTGGCAGGCTCGCTGGCCTCGCGCAACCACATCGGCGGTACCGCGCCCGAACAGGTACGGGCCGCTATTCAACGGGCACGCACCCGGCTCAAGCTGCCATGATCGCGACCCCATGAAAAAGCTCGGCAAATACGAACTGGTCAAAAAACTCGGCGAGGGGGCGACGAGCACCGTCTATCTGGGCCGTGATCCATTCGCCCAGCGCGCCGTCGCGATCAAGGTGGCGAGCCCGGGCATCCTGCACGACCCGGAAAAGGGCAAGCTGTACAGCAGCCTGTTCCTCAACGAAGCCTCGCTGATCGGCAAGCTCAACCACCCGCACATCACGCAGATCTACGATGCCGTGGTCACCGACGATATCTGCTACATCGTCATGGAATATGTTCCCGGCGGCACGCTGGAAGATCATGCCAAACTCGGGCATCTGTTGCCGATCGACCGCGTCGTCGAGCTCGTTTTCAAATGCACGCGGGCGCTCGACTACGCCTACCGCCTGGGCATCACCCATCGTGACATCAAGCCGGCCAATATCCTGCTGGCCGGCGCTTCGGACGTCAAGATTTCCGATTTCGGCGCCGCCATCATCAACAACGCCGGCAGGGAGCGCACCCAGATCACCGGGATCGGCTCGCCCGCCTACATGTCTCCGCAACAGGTCCAGGAACAGCCTCTCGACCACCGCACCGACATCTATTCGCTGGGCGTCGTCATGCACCAGTTGCTGACCGGCGAGTTGCCCTTCACGGCGGGCAACAACTACAACATGGTTTACCAGATCGTCAATGGCATTCCAGCCCGCCCGTCGGCACAACGGCCGGGCCTGCCGCCGGTCCTCGATGAAATCGTCGGCCGCGCGACGGCCAGGAATCTCGATGACCGCTATCCGACCTGGCAGGCCTTTGCCCATGACCTCGCCCAGGCGGTGCGCAACGGCCAGTTGAAAACACCCCGCACCGAAGGCTTTCCCGACACCGAGAAGTTCGCCACGCTGCGCGCCCTGCCCTTCTTTTCGGACTTCACCGATGTCGAAATCTGGGAAGCGCTGCGTTTCGCGGACTGGAAGCACGTCGCCCCCGGCACGACCATCATGCGTGACGGTGAATTGGGCAACTTCTTCTGTTTCGTCGCCGACGGCACGGTGGCGGTCAACAAGAGCGGCACCCGGCTCACCACGCTGGCCAGCGGCGAATGCTTCGGCGAGATGGCGATCATCAGCCGCCACGGCCATGTGCGCAGCGCCGACGTCGTCGCCGCCAGCGCGGCAAACATCATCACGATTCGCGGCGAAGCCCTGGAGAAGGCATCCGAATCCTGCCGGATGCATTTCTACCAGGGCTTCCTCGATGTGCTGGCGACCCGGCTGGCGCTTTCCAACCAGCGGATTGTCGCGATCTAGCTCTCGTCGGCCGCCGGCAGCGAGGCTTCGGCTTCACTCGCCGACCCGTAGAGACGAGATGCCAGGTGGCGCTTTTCCAGCGCCTCGCCGAGTTTGATGCGCAGGAAGGTGTTGGAGGTGTAGCGCGTCACGTCGTGGTAGTGGCGCTCGACCACGCCCTTGACCATGGCGATGTAGTCGTCGACGAATTCCGGCAGAATCGTGAAGCGGTCGTAATTAACGATTGCGTTCACCTTGTGCCCCACCGCCTTGAGCGACTCCTCTACGGCCTGCCGGATCTGCGCTATATCGTCCGCGCTCCTGACGTTCAACCCCGCGAAATTGACGAAGAACAGGTTCTTGCCGGCATCGTAGGTCAGGCGTTCGGCCAAGGGGATTTCCAGCATCTGCGGCCGGAGGTTCATCGGCTCGTCGCCGAAGATCCGGGGATCCATCAGCGCCGGCTCGCCATGCATGATCGGCACGAAAGCCATCTGGTCGAGGATGTCCTTCTGCAGATCGACCCCAGGCGCGATTTCGGTCAGCACCAGCCCCTCGGCAGTCAGCCGGAAGACGCAGCGCTCGGTGATGTAGAGCACGCTCTTGCCCCACTTGGCGGCCTGCGGGCCACTGAAGGTGCGGTGCTCGACTTCGTTGATGAACTTCTTCGCCCGGCCTTCCTCGCGAATCAGCAATTTTCCGGCGTCGACCGCAACATCCAGACCACCGGCGGTGAAGGTGCCAACGAAGACCACCTTCTTGGCGTTCTGCGAGATGTCGATGAAGCCGCCGGCGCCGGCCAGGCGTGGGCCGAATTTGGAAACGTTCAGGTTGCCCTGCTGGTCGGCCTGGGCCAGGCCAAGGAAGGCGATGTCGAGGCCGCCGCCCTGGTAGAAATCGAACTGGCTGGGCTGGTCGATGATCGCCTGGGCGTTGGTCGCCGCGCCGAAACTCATGCCGCCGGCCGGCACGCCGCCAATGACGCCGGGTTCGGCGGTGAGGGTCATGAGGTCGATAACCTGCTCCTCCGCGGCGATATTGGCGACCCCCTCGGGCATGCCGATGCCGAGATTGACCACCGAGTTGGCGGTCAGCTCCAGCGCCGCGCGGCGCGCGATGATCTTGCGCTCGCTCATCGGCATCGCGGCGATCGCCGACATCGGCACCTTGATTTCACCGGCGAAAGCCGCACTGTACGGCTCGCTGAAAGTCTGCATGTGGTATTCCGGCTTTTCGGCGACCACCACGCAGTCGACGAGGATGCCGGGAATCTTGACCTGACGTGGATTCAGCGTGCCGCGTTCGGCGATGCGCTCGACCTGGACGATGACCGTGCCGCCCGAATTGCGCGTCGCCATGGCGATGGCCTGCGCTTCGAGCGTCAGTGCTTCCTTCTCCATCGTGATGTTGCCGTCCGGGTCGGCGGTAGTGCCGCGGATGATGCCGACGTTGATCGGAAAGGCCTTGTAGAAAAGATATTCCTCACCGTCGATTTCCATCAGGCGGACGACATCGGTGGTGGTCATCTCGTTCAACTTGCCACCGCCGAAGCGCGGATCGACGAAAGTACCGAGCCCGACCCGCGTGATGGTCCCCGGTTTGCCGGCAGCGATGTCGCGGAACAGGTGGGTAATGACACCCTGCGGCAGGTTGTAGGCCTCGATCCGGCTGGCGACGGCCAGTTGCTGCAACTTGGGCACCAAGCCCCAGTGCCCGCCGATGACGCGGCCAACGAGGCCGTCGTGGCCAAGGTGATTGAGGCCGCGTTCCTTGCCGTCGCCCTGGCCGGCGGCATAGACGAGGGTCAGGTCGCGCGGGCTGCCGAGGCCGTGCACGTCGGCCTCCTGACTCTCGAGAAACAACTCCTCGAGGGCGACGGCGATGTTCTCGGCGAACCCGATGCCGACGAAACCGCCGGTCGCGACCGTATCGCCATCCTTGATCAGGCGTACCGCCTCGCGGGCCGTGACGATCTTGCCGGTGTCGGAGGCGCGTAGTGATGAGGTCATCGGGTGGCTGGCCAGAGGCATGTCTTGTCTCCTTGTAATCACTGAACCTTAACGAGGCCTGAACGATA
>JBFZCS010000243.1:0-2733 GCA_041307825.1 Azonexaceae bacterium | reverse complement strand
GGATGGCGCCCCAGTAGATGTCGGTCGTCTTGACCGAGGCCGGGGCCACCGAGCGCAGGTAGAACAGTGCGAAGCCGAACGGCGGGTGCATGAACGAGGTCTGCATGTTGACCGCGAGCAGGATGCCGAACCAGACCAGGTCGATGCCCAGCTTGTCCGCCACCGGCGCCAGCAACGGCACGATGATGAAGGACAGCTCGAAGAAATCGAGGAAGAAGGCGAGCAGAAAGACCATGATGTTGACGACGATCAGGAAACCGACCTGGCCGCCCGGCAACGAGAGCAGCAGGTGCTCGACCCAGAGGTCGCCGTTGACCGCGCGGAAGACGAGGCCGAAGACCGTCGAGCCGACCAGGATGAAAAGCACGAAGGACGACAGCTTGCCGGTGGTTTCCATGGCCTGCTTGAGCAGCTTGAAGCTGAGCCGCTTGCGGGCGACAGCCAGGATCAGCGCGCCGGTCGCGCCCATGGCGCCGCCTTCGGTCGGCGTCGCGATACCGAGGAAGATGGTGCCGAGTACGAGGAAGATCAGCAGTAGCGGCGGTACCATCGTCGTGACGACGCGCAGCAGCAGCTTGAATCCGCGCAGGGTGCGTGCTTCGGGCGGCAGCGCGGGGGCGGCGTTGGGCTTGATCAGAGTGAGCAGTACGACATAGCCGACGTAGAGGCTGGTCAGAATCAGGCCGGGAATCATCGCGCCCTCGTACATGTCGCCGACCGACTTGCCGAGCTGGTCGGCCATGATGATCAGCACCAGCGACGGCGGGATGATTTGCGCCAGCGTGCCCGAGGCGGCGATGACGCCGGAGGCCAGCCGCTTGTCGTAGCCGTAGCGCAGCATGATCGGCAGCGAGATCAGGCCCATCGAGATCACCGAGGCGGCGACGACGCCGGTCGTCGCGGCGAGCAGGGCGCCGACGAAGATGACGGCGTAGGCGAGGCCGCCGCGCATCGGGCCAAACAGCTGGCCGATGGTGTCGAGCAAGTCTTCGGCCATGCCCGATCGCTCAAGAATCAGGCCCATGAAGGTGAAGAAGGGGATAGCGAGCAGCGTGTCGTTGGCCATGATGCCGAAGATGCGTTCGGGCAGCGCCTGGAAGAGCGCCGGCTGCAGGAGGCCGAGTTCGATGCCGATCAGGCCGAAGACGATGCCGTTGGCCGCCAGCGCGAAGGCGACCGGGTAGCCGAAGAGGAGGAACAGCACGAGGGCGCCGAACATCAGCGGCGCCATGTTGGCAATCATGAATTCGGCCATTATTTGGCCTCCTGGGCTTTGGCGGCAGCGATGGCGGCAGCCAGTTCTTCTTCGGGCGTCGGGCCTTTTTCCTTGTTGTTGGGATCGTCGATCATCCCGGCCAGGAAGGCGATGCGCTTGATCAGTTCGGAAACTCCCTGCAGGGCGAGCAGCGTGAAGCCGATCGGCAGCAGGATCTTGACCGGCCAGCGGATCAGGCCGCCGGCGTTGGCCGACATTTCATTGATCTTGTACGACTCGGCGACCAGCGGCAGCGATAGCCAGAGAACGACAATGACCATCGGCAACAGGAAGAGCAGGGTGCCAATGATATCGATCACCGCCAGGCCGCGCGGCGAGAGCTTGCCGGAGAGGACATCGATGCGCACATGCTCGTTTTTCTGCAGCGTGTAGGGCGAGCAGAGCAGGAACACGGCGGCGAACAGATACCACTGAACTTCCAGAAGGCCGTTCGAACTGTAGTTGAAGATGAAGCGCACCACGGCATTGCCGGCACTGATCAGGGTCATGATCAGGACCAGCCAGAATGCGCCTTTGCCGACCCGCTCGGTGAGCCAGTCGATCAACTGCGAGAGCTTGAGTAGAAGGGTCACGAAAAGTCCTCCTCGGTTGTTAAAATGCCCAGCTTCTAAAAGTGGCCAGGGTAAATGGACGATCCTACCGGCCGTAATTTACCGCGAAAGTCATAGGTCGAACATGGTGGAAATCCCTACAACCCGCATCTGTCTGGTGCGCCACGGTGAAACCGGGTGGAATGCGGAGCGCCGCATTCAGGGGCATATCGATATTGGCCTCAATGAAACGGGCTTGCGTCAGGCGGCATTGGCCGGGCGCTGGCTGCGTGATGCCGGTATTGCGGCGATCTATGGCAGCGACCTGACGCGGGCCTGGGTGACGGCACAGACCATCGCCGCCGCCCTCGGTCTGGTGCCGGTGGTGCTGCCCGAAATGCGCGAGCGTTGCTATGGCATTTTCGAGGGCCTGACCTATGCGGAGGCCAAAGTCCGCTACCCCGAGGCCTATGTCGCGTTCGAAACGCGGAATCCCGATTACGCCTATGAAACCGGCGAGAGCCTGAAAGCCTTGTTCGCCCGGGTGACCGGCAAGCTCATGGCGATCGCCGCCGCGCATCCGGGCCAGAACGTCGTCGTGGTTTCGCACGGCGGCGTACTCGATATGGTCAATCGCTTCGTGCGCGGCAACCCGCTCGAGACGCCGCGCGATTTCCTGATTCCCAATGCCGGCATCAACTGGATTGCCTCGGTCGACGGCCGCTGGACGCTGGAAACCTGGGGCGATACCACCCATCTCGAAGCGGGCGCCCGCGACGAACTCCCCTCATGATAAAATCGAAATCCTTTTCAATGGCTTGAGGCATTCCCCATGTTTTCCGCGAAAGACACCCTGGCAAAGACCGATCCTGAGCTCTGGCACGTCATCCAGGACGAAATCCAGCGTCAGGAAGACCACATCGAACT
>JBFZCS010000242.1:0-3625 GCA_041307825.1 Azonexaceae bacterium | reverse complement strand
CAGGGGAATGATCCGCGCGACGAAGCGCAGGGTACTTCGGCGACGGGCACGCCGCAGACCGACAACGGATTTACGCTGCGCAAGGTGGTCAACGTCGAGACGACCTGCCTCAAGTGCCATGCTCCGATGAACACCGCTGTCATGGGTTTGCCCAGCCCTTGGCCGGAAAGCAAGGAAATGTTCGGCAACTCCTGCCTGACCTGTCACGCTGCCATACGCACCAACCGCCACCAGGTTACCTATCTCAAGGCTGAAGCGATCGAGGCCGCCGGTCAGAAAAATGCCGATGTCTGCTACGGTTGCCACGGCGGCCGGTCCTGGTACAGGATCGAGTACCCCTATCCGCGCCATCCGTGGGAGGGTATGTCCCCGGAGGTGCCCGATTGGGCGAAGGACCGCCCGGTTGTCAGTGAAGCACGCTTTGCCCTGCCAGCCAATGGCAACCAGCCCAAGTAATAAGGACGAATCATGGATACGAAACGCAACTGGCTGGATATTCTCAATCCCAAACGTCGCAGCTTCCTCAAGACTGTCGGCGCCGGTGCCGCGGTGGCTACCACCAGCGGCCTTGTCGAACTTGGCTTGGGCGAGCAGGAAGCCCAGGCTTTTCCTTACGCACCTTACCCCCGGGATGACGACCTGACGACGGTGGTGACCTCCTGCGATCACAACTGTGGCTCCCGCCATATGCTGGTCGCCCACAAGAAGGGTGATGTCATCGTTCGTTTATCAACCGATGACGGGCGTTATCAGGAGGGGGGCAAGATCGGCCTCGATACCGAGGAAAAGCCGCAACTGCGTGCCTGCCTGCGTGGGCGCTCCTATCGCGCTCGCCTCTATTCGCCGGAGCGCCTGCTCTACCCGATGATGCGGGTTGGCGAACGCGGTGAGGGCAAGTTCAAGCGCGTTTCCTGGGACGAGGCGCTCGATCATGTCGCGAAAAAAATGGTCGAACTGAAGCAAAAATACGGCCCCACCGCCATCCTCGATCAGGGTTATGCCGGCACTTCCTACGGTGTTTTGCATAAATCTGACCAGATCGAAGGCCTGCTTTCTCGTTTTCTTGGCATGTTCGGCTGCCGGACCAATTCCTGGTCGGTGCCTAGTTATCAGGCCACGACTTTCAGCTCACGGATGACCTTCGGCACCATCACCGACGGCAATGAGGATGACACCTTCGCGCATGCCAAGCTGATCATCATGTGGGGCTGGAACCCGGCCTACACCTTCCACGGCGGCAACACCTTCTACTACATGCGCCTCGCCAAGCAGCGCGGCTGCAAGTTCGTCGTCGTCGACCCGCAGTACACCGATTCCGCTGCCAGCTACGATGCCTGGTGGATCCCGATCAAGCCGAATACCGATGCCGCCATGCTGGCCGGCATGGCGCACCATATCTTCGTCAATAACTGGCAGGACCAGAAGTTCATCGACAAGTTCGTGCAGGGTATGGATGCCGGGACGACGCCCGAGAAGTTTGCCGACAAGGAAAACTTCAAGGACTACATTCTTGGCAAGAATGACGGGATTCCGAAAACACCGGAATGGGCCGAAAAGATTTGCGGGGTTGCTGCGGTCGACATCAAAAAACTGGCGGAAATGTATGCCACGACCAAGCCGGCCGCCCTCAAGGCGAGTTGGTCGCCAGGGCGCGCGAGCTATGGCGAGCAATACAACCGGATGGCTGCCGCCCTGCAGGCGATGACCGGCAACATCGGCATCCTCGGCGGCTGCGCCGAGGGCGTCGGCAAGGGGTGGCACGCCGAAGCGGTGGCCTACCCTTACGATGAGTATGCCAATGTCTGGTATGGCTCGATCAAGTCCGACCGCTGGGCGCATTGCGTGCTCAACTACCCCAACGTCAAGCGCGAGGAGGTCGGGCTGTGGCCGCGCGACGACGAGCTCGACGGCAAGATTCCCAACATCAAGGCCATCTTCTGGCATGGTTCGGACTGGTTCAACCAGCTGACCAACGTGAACAAGGAGATCCAGGCGATCAAAAAGCTGGAACTGGTCGTCTGCATGGATTCGACCATCACGCCGTCTGGCCTGTGGGCCGATGTACTGTTCCCGATCGCTACGCATTTCGAACGCCAGGATGTGGCGTTGCCCTGGTACAAAGGCCATTACTACATCCACCGACCGAAAGTCATCGAGCCGCTCGGCGAGTCGCGGACCGACTTTCAGGTGTTTACCGAACTCGCCTACAGAATCGAAAAGCTTGATCCGACGGTCAAGGATTTCGGCAAACGCTACAACCCGAAGGCCGAGCGCGATTACTTTGCGAACAGCGATGCCACTGACGAGGCCTACCTGACGGCGTGGTGGAGCGACAAAGTGCAGAAGCACCAGGGCGTCACCATGTCGTGGGAGACATTCAAGCAGCACGGCGTCTACAAATTTGTTTTAGACAGGCCGCATATCGCCTTCGAGGAGCAGATTACCCAGGGCGTGCCCTTTGAGACGCCTTCCGGCAAGATCGAAATCCTGTCCGGCACCCTGGCCAATATCAAGGACTGGACCAAGACGCAGTACGGCTACGAAATACCCTATATCCCCAAGTGGATCGAGCCATTCGAGTCGCTCAATCACGAGAAGGCCAAGAAATTCCCCTTCCACATGATCACGCCGCACCCGCGCTGGCGGACGCACTCGATTTTCCACAACATTCCGTGGCTCCGCGAAACCTACCAGCAGGAGGTTACGATCAGTACGCGCGATGCTGCAAAGCTCGGCATCAAGACCGGAGATATCGTCGAAGTGTGGAACGAGCGCGGCAAGGTGGTCGTTCCGGCCTACGTTACCGAACGCTGCATGCCGGATGTCGTGGTGCTTTTCGAGGGTGCCTGGATGGATCTGGCCAAGGATGGCACCGACCGGTCCGGCAATCCGGACTTCCTGACACTGGACGAACCTAGTCCGGCCGGCGCCTTCGCCTATAACACCATCCTGGTCGATCTGAAAAAGACTTCGCTCGAACACCATCCCGGCTGGGATATGCAGGCCACTTCGCGTTCGGTGATCTTCCGGAGGGACAAGTAATGGTCAAGAAAGTCGACGCGCAGGAGCTTGAACAGGCCATCCGCCGCAAGGTGGCGCAAACTTACGAACCGGTTAAGCCAGCCAAGCAGTTCGGCTTCATCCACCACAATGTCGATTGCATCGGTTGCCGCGCCTGCGAAATCGCCTGCAAGGACAAGAATGGCCTGCCGCCGGGGCCACGCTTCCGGCGCGTGATGTATATCGAGGGTGGCAGCTACCCGGACGTTTTCGCCTACAAAGTGAACATGTCGTGTAACCATTGCGCGGAACCGGCCTGCCTGCCGACTTGCCCGACCGGCGCGATCTGGAAGCGTGCCGACAACGGCGTTGTCGATATCGACTCGACTCTGTGCATCGGTTGCCGCAAGTGCGAAGCGGCCTGTCCCTACGGTGCACCGCAGTGGGATCCGCAGGAGTTGGTGGTCAAGAAATGCAATATGTGCATCGACGAACTGGAGGCCGGCCGCAAGCCGTATTGCGTCATGGCGTGCATGATGCGCGTGCTCGATATCGGTCCGATCGAGGAAATCTGGCAGGGTGTGCTGAAGAGCAAGGCGATCGGGCCCGATGACAAGCCGGTCAG
>JBFZCS010000241.1:0-3896 GCA_041307825.1 Azonexaceae bacterium | reverse complement strand
CAGCCTGGCGCGCAAGGTGACCAACGACGATCCGTACATCAAGCTGCTGCGTGCCGGGCGTTACAAGCCGGGTGTCGTGCGTCTGGTGATGGAGCTCAAGTCCAAGGTCATGCCGCAGGTGTTCGAAGTCAAGCCGGTTGGCGAATACGGGCATCGGCTGGTGCTCGATGTCTATCCGCTGACGCCGGTCGACCCGCTGATGTCGCTGGTCGAGGGTCGCAAGGATGCCGTCGAGCCGTTGAAGCTCGATGCGGAGCCAAAACCTCAGGAGTTAACGGCCAAAAAGGCTGAGCCGGCAGCCCCCGAGGCCCCGGAGATCAGGACCACCCGCAAGTCGGGCAAACCGATCGTCGACCGTCTGGTGACGATCACCCTCGATCCTGGGCATGGCGGCGAAGATCCCGGCGCCGTCGGGCGCCGCGGAACCTATGAGAAGAATGTGACACTGGCGGTCGCCAAGCGCCTCAAGGCGCGGATCGATGCCGAACCGAACATGCGCGCCGTGCTGACGCGCGATTCGGATTTCTTCGTGCCCCTGCAGATGCGCGTCCAGAAGGCACGCCGCGTGCAGTCCGACCTCTTCCTGTCGATCCATGCCGACGCCTGGGTCAAGCCCGATGCCCGCGGTTCGTCGGTGTTCGTGTTGTCCGAGCGCGGGGCGTCGAGCACGCAGGCACGGATGCTTGCCCAGCGCGAGAACGATGCCGATCTGGTCGGTGGCGTCAATCTCAGCGCCAAGGATCTGTTCCTTGCCCGCACCTTGCTCGATCTGTCGCAGACCGCGACGATCAGCGACAGCCTGAAACTAGGCAAATACCTGCTCGGGGAACTCGGTTCGGTCAATACCCTGCACAAGACCAGCGTCGAGCAGGCCGGCTTTGCGGTACTCAAGGCGCCGGATATTCCTTCGGCGCTGATCGAAACGGCCTTCATCTCGAATCCCGACGAAGAGCGTCGCCTGAACGACGACGCCTATCAGGACAAGCTGGCCGATGCCATTGTCCGCGGCGTGCGCCAATTCTTCATCAAACACCCGCCTGGCCCGAAGGCGAAGCTCGCCAGCATTTCCTGACTGGCTGCACGGCATTTTCGTCGTGCCGATCGAGGGGTTCCGGTAACGAAAAAAAAGCCCGCGCAAGGCGGGCTTAAGTCCATCCAGAAGACTGGAGGAGGAGACGGACCCGACTATACAGATGAAATTGCTGCACTGCAACAAATAATTTGCATCGGGCGTTTCGCCGTCGCAAAAAGGCGAAAGCCCCTTGAGGGGGGCAAGGGGCTTTCAAGGCGGCCGGGTTCAGGGAGGGAGAGAGGTGAGCCGCCTAGGCTGAGAGGTTCAGCGCATGAGTACAAGATAGTGGCCTTGGGTCGCCGACTCAAGTAACGGTTTGCAACAGTTTGTGGGCGGCGTGTACTTGTGGCGCCTTCAATGTGCCGCAGCCTTATTTGACGGGCTTCGCCGCAAGTTGTCCCGAGGCGACCAGCGTGTCGTAGCAGGCGACGCGGTTGCGTCCATTCTGCTTGGCCCAGTAGAGCGCGGCATCGGCGCGGTCGATGATGGCGGTCGGCGTGTCCTGCGGCTGCAGGTGGCAGATGCCGATGCTGACGGTCACCCGGCCTGCTTCCGCAAAGACATGGCGCTCGACGGCCTGGCGAAAGCGCTCGAAGGCGCGCTCGGCATTGGCCTGGCTTGTCGGTTGCAGCACGGCGATGAATTCCTCGCCGCCGAAGCGGAACAACTGGTCATCGTAGCGGAAGGAGTCGCGCATCAGTTGCCCGAACTTGACCAGGACCGCGTCGCCGGCGAGATGACCCCAGGTGTCGTTGATGTGCTTGAAATAATCGATGTCGCAAACCGCCAGCCAGTGAATGTTGTTGGTCGCGCCACGGCGCCGGCCCGGCCCGGCCAGGTGGCTTAGAGCCATGTCGTCGGCCGCCTTGCCGAGCACCTCGAACAGGTGCTTGTCGAAGGTCTTGCGGCTGGCGAGGCCGGTCAGCGTATCGGCTTCGCCGTAATCGAGCAGCGAGATATGGTGGCCGAAATACTCGACCAGGCCCATCAGCAGCACGCGGCGGTCGGCTGAGAAGTCGATGGGCAGTGAAATGTCGATCAGGTAGATCAGTTGCGCCTGCCAGATGACCGGAAAAACCAGACGGTCGGCGCCATCGGCGAGCATCTCGCGAACGATGACTCGCTCCTTCTGGCAGCGCTGCAGCAACGGATCGTGGTCGATCGGGTGGCAATGACGGCGTTCCGGCAAATAGGCGTTGTACGAAAACTGTCCGGCAGGTCCCAGGCCGGCGCAGGCGAAGACGATCGTATCCTGGGCGCAGGGGTAGCAGCGATACACGGTCAGCGCGGATGGGTCGAACATGTCGCGCATCGCGTCGACCAGCGTCGAATTGATCTCGGTGCGGTCGCGCTTCGAGGAAATTCGGATGATGTGCTCGATGAGCTGGAGCATGGCGGATACTGATTCTCGCTGAAGCAGGCGGTGACTCTAGCAAATTTCACGGGGGAATGTTGAGGGGCGGCCGCTGTTGCCGGTGCCCCGAACAAGCGGGGCAGTCCACAAGTCGTTATAATTCCACATTTTTTCGGGCATCAGATGCGGATTTTTCGCGGTTTTTCGCGCCCGGTTCCGGGACCGACGGCAGTCGCCATCGGCAATTTCGACGGTGTGCATCGAGGGCATGGCGCCTTGTTGGGACGTCTGGGTAACGCTACGCGCGAATTTTCGCTGCCGCCGACCATTCTGACCTTCGAGCCGCACCCCCGCGAGTTCTTCAGCCCGGTCTCCGCGCCGGCGCGGTTGACGACCTTCCGCGAGAAGATCGAATTGCTTGCCGAGGCCGGTGTCGAGCAAGCCATGGTGTGCCGCTTCAATGCCGCGTTTGCGGCGCTGTCTGCCGACCAGTTCATCGAACAGGTGCTGGTGCGCGGTTTGCGCGTCCGCCATCTGATCATCGGTGACGATTTTCGTTTCGGCAAGGGGCGGGCGGGCGACTTCGCGCTGCTGCAGAGCGCCGGCGCCCTGCACGGCTTTACCGTCGAGGCGATGGGCAGTGTCACGGTCGACGGCGAAAGAGTGTCCAGTTCCGGCGTTCGCGCCGCACTGGCGGCGGGCGAGATGGAACATGCGGCGCGCCTGCTCGGCCGGCCGTATATCATCGACGGCCAGGTCGCGCACGGCGACAAGATCGGCCGTCAGCTCGGTTTCGCCACCGCGAACCTCCGCATCAAGCACAATCCCCTGCCGATGACCGGCGTTTTCGCCGTAGCGGTCAGCGGCTTGGGCGACCAGCCGCTGCCCGGGGTGGCCAACCTCGGCATCCGGCCGACCGTCGGCGGCACACGGCCGCTGCTCGAGGTGCACCTGTTCGATTTCGACCGCGACATCTACGGCAAGCATATTTCCGTTCGTTTCGTGCACAAGCTGCGCAACGAACAGCGGTTCCCCAATTTCGACGCCCTCAAGGCGCAGATCGCGGCCGATGCCGTGGCGGCGCGGGCCTTCTTCACGCTGTGAGCAAGCACAATGGCTGATTACAAAGACACCCTGAACCTGCCAGACACCGCCTTCCCGATGCGCGGCGACCTGCCCAAGCGCGAACCGCAATGGGTCGCCCAGTGGCAGCAGAAAAAGCTCTATCAGCGCATCCGCGAGATCAGCGCCGGCCGGCCGCGCTTCGTGCTGCACGATGGCCCGCCGTACGCCAACGGCGACATCCACATCGGCCATGCGGTCAACAAGGTGCTGAAGGACATCATCGTTCGCTCGAAGACGCTCTCCGGCTTCGATGCGCCCTATGTGCCGGGCTGGGACTGCCACGGCCTGCCGATCGAGCACCAGATCGAAAAGCAGCATGGCAAGAACATTCCCGCCGACAAGGTG
>JBFZCS010000240.1:0-4736 GCA_041307825.1 Azonexaceae bacterium | reverse complement strand
GCTGTCGAGGCTGCCGACATGGGTGCGCAGGCCGGTGTAGGTGAAGAAGATGGGCAGGAAGAAGACCATGACGAAGTGGCCGATGCGTTCTTTCCAGGCTTCGATCAGTTCGTGTTCGTCGTGCAGGATGACGCCCATCATGAAGCCCCCGAAGATGGCGAAGATGCCGAGCTGATAGGTGGTCATCGCCGAAATGAAGATGGCGGCGAGCACGATGCCGAGCAGGTTGTGGGTCAGCTTGCCGCGCCCGGCCTTCTCGCCCGTCGGAACCGGTCCAGACTGGCTGATGCGGATGATGCGTTTCATCAGCGGCCGCACCAGGAACCACCAGCACAGGAAGAAGCCGGCCACCAGCGTGACCTTCAACATGAACGCGACGGCGCTGAATTCCGCCAGGGTCAGCGCGGTGACCAGCGCGAGCAGCAGCCAGCCGACCACGTCGTTGATCGCCGCCGCGCTGATCGCGATGACGCCGATCGGCAGCCGGGTGATCTTGAACTCGATCATCATGCGGCCGAGGATGGGCAGCGCGGTGATCGAGAACGCGGTGGCGATGAACAGCGCCGAGGCGAGCGGATCGACGCCGGGCGACAGCAGCGGCGCGGTGAAATAACCGAAGCCGAAGCCGAGCGTGAATGGCGCCAGCATGCCGGCGGTCGCGATATAGCTGACGGCGCGGCGGTTGTGCTTTTCGACCAGATGGGCGAAATCGAATTCCAGGCCGATCTGGAACATCAGCAGGATCAGACCGATCTGCGACAACATCTGCATCGGCGCCGGCGTGGCCGAACGGAACACATACTGAAACAGGTCCGGGGCGAGCAGGCCGAACAGCGAGGGGCCGAGCAGGATGCCGACGATGATTTCGCCGACCGCCGGCGACTGGCCGACGCGATGCGCGATCTCGCCGCCGACGCGCCCTGCCAGCACGATGACCGTCAATTGCAGCAGCGTGAAGAACAGCAGGACTTCGCTCTGGTGGACCGCCAGGGCCTGGCCGGGAGCGATCAGATCATGCCTCCGTTGACTGAAATGATCTGGCCGCTGATATAGCTGGCCTGTTCCGACGCGAGGAAGCCGACCAGGTCGGCGACTTCTTCCGGTTTGCCGGCCCGTTTCATCGGCACCATGGCAGCGATGGCCTTCTCGTCGAACACGCCGTCGATCATGCCGGTCTGGATGATCCCCGGCGCGACGGCGTTGACCGTGACGCCGCGGCTGGCCAGTTCCAGCGACAGCGACTTGGTGGCGGCGTGCAGCGCGCCCTTGGCGGCGGCGTAGTTGACCTGGCCGCGATTGCCGACCAGTCCGGCGATGGAGGTGATGTTGACGATGCGGCCCCAGCGGCTGCACAGCATCGGTAGGGTCAGCGGTTGGGTGACGTTGAAGAAACCGTTGAGCGACACGTCCAGTACCGTGTGCCACTGCTGCGCGCTCATGCCGGGGAAGACGGCGTCGTCATGCACGCCGGCGTTGTTGACCAGAATCTGGATCGGCGACTCCGCCACCAGCGCCTCCAGCACTGCGCGGCTGGCCTCGGCATCGGTGACGTCGAACGCGATGGCCTCGGCCGCGCCCCCGGTTTGGCAAATCTCCGCCACCAGCGCCGCCGCCTTGGCCAGATTCCGGTTGGCATGCACGTAAACGTAACAGCCGTCGGCGGCGAGACGGCGGCAGATCGCCGCACCGATGCCGCCGCTGCCGCCGGTAACGAGGGCGCGTTTCATCGTGGCTTTCCCAGTTTGGCCGCGTCCAGCACGACGATGGCGCGGCCGTGCAACAACATGCGCGCGCCGGCCGAAATGCTGAAGCCGTAAAGAATCGTGTTGTCGTCGCCGGACAGGCGCTCCGCCTCGACATTCAGATCGGCGGCGATGTCATCCAGGCGCGCGACCTGGAGTTCGACGCCGCGCACGCTGGCCAGATAGCCGGCGCGCGGTCTGCTGCCCGCCGTCGCCAGCAAGCCGCCGTGCGCGGCCATGGCCTGTGCCGCGTATTCGATGCCGCAGGCGGCGCCCAGCCGGTTATGCGCGCGCAACGGATTGTCGCTGGCGCGGTGGCTGCTGGCGGTGCAGCGGATGCGCTGCGTATCCCAACTCGCGATGCCATCCAGCAGGCACATGCTGCCCTGGTGCGGGATATGGCTGAGCAGCCAGGCGCGACCTAATTGCATGCTTCGATTTCCACCGCCAAGCTGAGCGGAGCCAGGTATTCCAGCACCACGCGCGCCGCGCCGCCGCCGGCCAGGGCTTGCGCCAAGGGCAAGCCGCGCGCGCACGGAATCTGTTGGCGCAGCGCTTCCAGTTCGGCGTTTGCCATCGTGTCAGCCACGGCATCGACCAGTTCGATCCGAATCCGCGCCAGCGAGCGCGGCCCGCGTTGCGGCATCAACACCAGGGCCAGGCCGAAGGCGGACGGGTGCGGCCGCTTGGCCTGCAGCGGCTCCGGGTAGGGCGCTTCGTAAGCCACCAGCAGCACGCCGGCGGCAACCGCACCGACTTGCGTCATCGCTTCCAGCAAGCCCGCGCCGAAACTGGCGTCGTAGGCGCACACCACGGTGGCCGGGGTCATCGCGCCGGAGGCGATGCCCCAGTAGCCGGCCGGCGCGTTGTGCACCGAGTTGTGGAATCGCGTCGGCGAAATATGGCGATCATCCGAGGCCAGCACCTTGCAGATCGCGTCGCAGTTGTCGCCATCCGCGCCGGAGGACGCGAACACGGCGGCGAGCTGTTTGGCATCGGCTTGCGCGGCAGTGACGGCCTCCTGCGCGACGGCCAGCGCGATCTTGACCGACTGGCCGACGCGGCGACGTTCAGCCGGCGGCAGCGCCAGCGGTGCGGGCACGACCAGTGGCTGCGCAACGTAAGCGGTTGTCGCGGCCAGCACGGGTTGAGCCGCTGGCCAGTTGTCCAGGCCAGGGCCGAGCAGGCCGATGCCGTCGATCCAGGCTTCGAGGCTGTGTTTGATGCTCATCTCAGCTGGCCCTCCCCAGCACCAGGCTGCAATTGGTGCCGCCGAATCCAAAGGAATTGCTCAGCACCCGCCGCGGCGCAATGTCCGCATTGGCGGTCAGGTAGCGGATCGGAATGGCCGGATCCAGTTGGCGGGTGTTGCAGCCGCCCGGCAGGAAGCCGCGTTGCAGGGCGATGGCGCAGATGATCGCTTCCAGCCCGCCGGCCGCGCCCAGCGTATGGCCGGTCGCGCCCTTGGTCGAACTGCTCGGCGTGCGGTCGCCGAACAGCGCCGCCACTGCCTTGCCTTCGGCGGCATCGTTACCCGGCGTCGCGGTGCCATGCAGATTGATGTAGTCGATGTCGCTCGCCTGCAAACCCGCTGATTGCAGCGCCGCCGCCATCGCCATGCGCGCGCCGAGTCCATCCGGATGTGGCGACGACATGTGGTGCGCATCGCTGCTTTCGCCGACACCCAGCAACAGCACGGCGTCGGCAGCCAGATCGTCGGCCGGCCGTTCGAGCAGGACAAAGGCGGCCGCCTCGCCGATGGACAGGCCCTGCCGCTCGACGTCGAACGGGCGACAGGGTTCCGGCGCCAGCAGTTCGAGCGAATTGAAACCGTACAGCGTGGTCAGGCACAACGAATCCACGCCGCCGACCACCGCCGCATCGATCAGCCCGGCCTCGATCATCCGCGCCGCCGAGCCGAACACTTTGGCGCTGGAAGAACAGGCGGTCGAAACCACCATCGCCGGCCCTTCGAGCTGGAAGTACTCGCGCACGAAACCCGCGACCGAATAGGTGTTATGGGTGGTGGCATAGATGAAATCGTCCGGCAGCGCGCCGCTGACGGGATCGCGCCGACGGTAGGCCAGCTCGGTCTGCAAGATGCCCGCCGTGCTGGTGCCGAGAAAAACACCGACGCGCCGGCGGCCGTGGCGCGCAATGGCTGCCTCGACGGCGGCACTGAAACCATCCTGTTGCAAACCCAGCCAGGCCAGCCGATTGTTGCGGCAATTGTGCGCGGCCAGCGTGGCCGGCAGCGCGGCGGCATCCACGTTCGGCGTCTCGCCGATGTAGGTGGCGAGATCGTTCACCGTCTCGAAATGACAGGGCCGCAGACCGCTTTTCTGTTGCAGCAACATCGTCTGCATGGCGTCGAGGCCGTGCCCCAGGCAACTGCTGGCGGTGAAATGGGAAAGATGAAGGGGGGACATGAGGCGATTTCAGCGATCGGATTGCAAACCAATTTGAGTGCCGGATTCTAACTGAGATGCTTGTGCGTCCTGCCGATCCAGGCTCGCGATCAGCATGACGTTGGCGAACGGCAAGTTACCGTTGATCTGCGTGGTTCCGATGCTGAATCCCAAGGCTTCCAGGGGCTGAATCCAGTCCGGCAGAGGCCTGCAATGCAGCGGTGGCAGAAGGTTGCTGCGAAAGAAGGCGACGCTCTGGTCGTTTCACATCGCCGGCCAGCATGTCGACGCCACGTATGTCGGTCGGCTTGCCCGCTTTGCCGTGCGCGAAGTGGTAGGCGAAGCGGCCGGCGCCCAGAAGGGTTGGCTGGCGCAGTCGAGCAGACGTTGGCACAGGATTTCGGGGCTGATGGTCATGACGTGGCGGGGTTCAGGGCGGAACGCAGGGTGATCGATTTCAGGCCGGCGGTGGCGGCCGCTTCCAGGACGCGCGGCAGTGCCGCGAGAATCACTGGCTGGCCCGCCTCGCTGCGGGCGGCGTTGCCGTCGTGCAGCAGCAGGATGTCACCGGCGGCGAGGTTGCCGG
>JBFZCS010000239.1:0-5017 GCA_041307825.1 Azonexaceae bacterium | reverse complement strand
AACAATGCCGCATGGCCAAACCTCTCCCCCTAAGCCTCTTCTTTTTTGGTACGCGGCAAAGCCCCCGCCTGCGTTGTGGGATAAATAGTGCAGTAGAAATATCGATAGGACAAGTTTTTTTTCCAAAACCCGACTATTCTGTCTTGACGGTGTTCTTGGCGGTATGTTAGCGATTTCTAATATATTTGAAGGGCCACACGTTTTTCAGGTCGGTGCTACGCTTCGCAAGCGCTGCGGTTGACTGCCAAATTTCACGGGTTTACATTGCGCTTTGATATAGATCAAAGCATGGTGGATTAATGCAAAAAGTCCGGTCGTAAAAGTCCGGGAGGGTCACGGGCAGGAATTCGGCGCCGATGTCGCGCGCTGGTCAGTTGGCGGAGGGCACCCCGACATTGCGCTCGGGTTGGTGATGCCGGGTGTGAAGCAATCGATTTTTTTGAGGAGAAGTTATGAATAATCAACGTCGTAATGTAATGAAATCCGGCTCCGGGGCAGCACTCCTGAGCATTCTCGCTGCTGCCGGCATCATCAAGCCGGGCGTCGCGCTGGCGGATTGGAACAAGGCGGCCTTCGAGGCCAAGAGCATGGCGGACACGCTGAAGGCACTGGGCGCCACGACGCCTGCCGACAGCAAGGACGTTCAGATGACGGCGCCCGATATCGCCGAAAACGGCGCGGTGGTGCCGATTGGCGTTGCTTCGACGCTGCCGAATGTGACGATGGTCGCGATCATGATCGAAAAGAACCCGAGCACCCTGGCCGCCAACTTCACGCTGCCGGCGGGTACCGAGCCGAACATCCAGACGCGCGTCAAGATGGGTCAGACCTCCAACGTTTTCGCGGTCATCAAGTCGGATGGCAAGTTCTTCATGACGAGCAAGGAAATCAAGGTCACTGCGGGCGGCTGCGGCGGCTGATCAGTCAGAACATTTCGAGAATTCAAGGAGAAATCTATCCATGGCAACAAATCCGATGAAAATCCGCGCCGCCAACAAGGACGGCGTTACCGAAGTCAAGGTCCTGATCAGCCACGAAATGGAGACCGGCCAGCGCAAGGATGCGGCAGGCGCCACCATTCCGGCCTGGTTCATTACCGACCTTAGCGCCAAGCATAACGACAAGCTTGTCCTGACCAGTGAATTCGGCACCTCCATTTCCAAGAACCCGTTCCTCGCGTTCAGGTTCAAGGGCGGCGCCAAGGGCGACAAGGTAAGCGTCAGCTGGAAGGACAACAAGGGCGAAACGCGTACGGACGAAGCCGCGATCGCCTAATAGCAGCTCGAGTTGTCATAAAAAATCGGCCGGCAGCATCGTTTGGTTTTGCCGGCCGAATGCCACCCGATGGAGGAATCATGAGACAAAAAAAGCAGTATGTTCTGCTCGCCGCTCTTGTGGCGGTAGTCGGCGGAATGGCTTCGCCGACCGCACTGGCTGACAAGGCCAGCGATGAGGCGGCGATTGCGCGTTACCGCGAGATGATCGCCGACGGCAATCCGGCCGAACTGGTGGCGGGGCAGGGCGAGGAACTCTGGAAAACCAAGCGTGGCCCGAAGAATGCCAGCCTCGAGAAATGCGATCTTGGCCTCGGTCCCGGTGTCCTTAAGGGCGCATCCGCCAAGATGCCGCGCTATTTCAAGGACACCGGCAGGGTTCAGGACCTTGAAACGCGTTTGCTGACCTGCATGGAAACCTTGCAGGGTATCGATCCGAAGACGGTCATCGATGCCAAGTGGCTGAAGGGCGAGCGGGAAACGATGGCGGCCCTGGTCGCTTATGTCGTGACCCAGTCGAATGGCCAGAAGATCGCTGTCGACATGAAGCAGCCGCAGATGAAGAAGATGTACGAGCTGGGAAAGTTGGCTTTCTATTACCGTTCAGGCCCCATGGATTTTGCCTGTTCCACTTGTCACGGCGCCGAAGGAAAACGCATCCGCCTGCAGGATCTGCCGGATTTGCGAACGCAGGCCGGCGCTGCGGCCGGTTGGGGTAGCTGGCCGGCCTACCGGGTTTCCAGCGGTGAATTCTGGACCATGCAGCATCGCCTGAATGACTGTTACAGGCAGCAACGCACGGCAGAACCGCTCTACGGTTCGGACGTGACGATCGCCTTGTCGGTGTTCCTGGCTGCGACTGGCAACGGCGGTCCCGTGTTGACCCCCGGTCTGAAGCGTTGAGGAGAGCGACATGAGAAAAATCAGCATTATCGCGGCCCTGTTGGCTGTTTCTTCGAGCGCCTTCGCCGCTGGCGGCGATGATATCCATGCCGAGTTCGTGGCGATGATGGACCGCTCGTTCAAGACGACCGGCATCGCGGAAAAGTATCGCATGTACCAACTGGATTTCCAGAAAGCCTGTTCCGCGGAGAAGGAGCCGTCCAAGAAAGTCATGCAGGCGATCGAGGCCGAGCAGTTCAAGACCATCCGCTTTCCCGCCGACGGCAAGTTTTTCGGCGACTGGAAAGAAGGCGAAAAAATCGCCATCAGCGGCCGGGGTCTGACCTGGTCGGACAAGACGCGCTTCAACAACGGCGGCGGTTGCTACAACTGCCACCAGTTGAGCCACAAGGAAATCGCCTACGGCACGATCGGGCCGAGCCTGCAGGATTACGGCAAGGTGCGCGGCAAAACCGACGATGTCGTCAAGTACACCTGGGGCAAAATCTTCAACGCCAAGGCCTTCAACGCCTGCAGCAACATGCCGCGCAACGGCGATGCGGAGATTCTGACCGAACAACAGATGAAGCACGTGATGGCTTTCCTGTTCGATCCGGAGTCACCGGTCAACAAGAAATAAGCTTGCATAATTAATACCGGCGGGGGCGACCTCGCCGTTTTTTTTCGAGGGTCAACAATGAGCATGAATCGTCGTGAATTTCTCCAGGTGCTGGCCGTTGCGGCAGCGGGCGGCATGTCGTTGCACAGCGAATTCGCATTGGCCGAGAAGGGTGCGGCCAGGATGTACGACCTGCCCAAGTTCGGCAATGTCAGCCTGCTTCATATTACCGACTGCCATGCACAGTTGCTGCCCATCTATTTCCGCGAACCCCACGTCAATCTCGGTTTCGGCGATCAGTTCGGCCAGGTGCCGCATCTGGTCGGCGAGCACTTCCTGAAAAAGTTCGGCATCAAGGCGAACACCATCGACGCGCATGCCTTCACCTTCCTGAATTTCGAGAAGGCGGCCGAGACCTACGGCAAGGTCGGCGGCTTCGCGCATCTGGCGACCCTGGTCAAGCGTACGAAAGCGACGCGCCCGGGCGCCCTGCTGCTCGACGGCGGCGATACCTGGCAGGGTTCCGGCACGGCGCTGTGGAGCAACGCGCAGGACATGGTCGACGCCTGCAAGGCGCTCGGCGTCGACGTGATGACCCTGCACTGGGAAGCCACCTACGGTGAGGCGCGGGTCAAGGAAATCGAGGAAAAGGATTTCGCCGGCAAGGTCGACATCGTCGCCCAGAACATCAAGACCGCCGATTTCGGCGATCCGGTCTTCAAGCCTTACGTGATCAAGAACATGAACGGCGTCAAGGTCGCCATCATCGGCCAGGCCTTTCCCTACACGCCCATTGCCAACCCGCGCTGGCAGGTGCCGAACTGGAGCTACGGCATCCAGGAAGAAAACATGCAGAAGACCGTCGATGACGCGCGCGGCAAGGGCGCCCAGGTTGTCGTCGTCCTCTCGCACAACGGCATGGACGTGGACCTCAAGATGGCCAGCCGCGTGCGCGGCATCGACGCGATCATGGGCGGACATACGCACGATGGCGTGCCGACGCCGATCGTCGTCAAGAATGCCGGCGGCCAGACGCTGGTGACCAACGCCGGTTCCAACGGCAAGTTCCTCGGCGTCCTCGATTTCGACGTGAAGAATGGAAAAATCGCCGACTTCCGCTACAAATTGCTGCCGGTCTTCGCCAACCTGCTGCCGGCCGACAAGGACATGCAGACGCTGATCGACAAGGCGCGTGCGCCCTACCTGTCCAAGCTCAACGAACAACTGGCCGTGACCGAGGGCCTGCTATACCGGCGCGGCAACTTCAACGGCACTTTCGACCAGGTCATCCTCGATGCGCTGATCAAGGTCAAGGATGCCGAAATCGCCTTTTCACCGGGCTTCCGCTGGGGTACTTCGCTGCTGCCAGGGCAGCCGATTCTCATGGAACACGTACTCGACCAGACCGCCATCACCTATCCATGGACGACGGTGACCAACATGAGCGGCGAGACGATCAAGACCGTGCTCGAAGACGTCTGCGACAACCTGTTCAATCCGGACCCCTATTACCAGCAAGGCGGCGACATGGTGCGCGTCGGCGGCTTGCAGTACACCTGCGATCCCACCGCCAAGATGGGTAGCCGCATCCAGAACATGATGCTGCACGGCAAGGCGATCGATCCGAACAAGACCTACAAGGTGGCGGGCTGGGCGCCGGTGTCGGAAGAGGCGAAGAACGCCGGCGCGCCGATCTGGGAGGTGGTCGCCGACTATTTGCGCGATATCAAGACGGTCAAGCCGGTCAAGCTGAACCTGCCGATCCTGAAAGGCGTGGAAAACAACCCGGGCATGGCATAACGGATATCTCTTGGAGATCGACAAAAAACCCGCCAGCGTTTCCGTGGCGGGTTTTTTGTTTACGCCGCAGCGCTATGTGAGCAATGGGTGGGGACGGGCCAGCGAGGTCATTTTTGCCCCAAAAACCCGGTCGACCGCGACATTCGGTTGCGTTGTCGCCTGCTCAGGGCGTTTTCGACCAGCGAATAGACCGCCGGCACGACGACCAGGGTCAGCAGCGTCGAGGAAATCATGCCGCCGATGACGGCGATCGACAGCGGTTGGTTGGTCTCGGCGCCGGCGCCGAGACCGAGCGCAGCCGGGAACAGGGCGAGGACGACGGTGGCCGAGGTCATCAGCACCGGGCGCATGCGGATCGGGCAGGCATCGCGCAGGGCGTCGTCGATGGCCATGCCGCCGGCGCGGCGCTGGTTGGTCAGGTCGACGAGCAGGATCGAGTTCT
>JBFZCS010000238.1:0-3936 GCA_041307825.1 Azonexaceae bacterium | reverse complement strand
ACGTCGTGCCCATCGTGCCGGACGAGTCTCGCACCTTCGGCATGGAAGGCATGTTCCGCTCGGTCGGTATCTGGAATCAGGAAGGCCAGAAATACGTGCCGGAAGACCACGACCAGCTGATGTTTTACAAGGAATCGAAGACCGGCCAGGTGTTGCAGGAAGGGATCAACGAAGCCGGCGCGATGAGCGACTGGATTGCCGCCGCCACGGCGTACTCCGTGCATAACGTGCAGACCATCCCGTTCTATATTTGCTACTCGATGTTCGGCATGCAGCGCGTTCTCGACCTGTGCTGGGCTGCCGGCGACCAGCGCGCCCGCGGCTTCCTGATCGGCGGCACCGCCGGCCGCACGACGCTGAACGGCGAAGGCCTGCAGCACGAGGATGGCCATAGCCTGATCCTCTCCAACCTGATCCCGAACTGTATTTCCTACGACCCGACCTTCCAGTACGAAGTGGCGGTCATCGCTCAGGACGGCATGCGCCGCATGTTCCAGGAACAGGAAGACATCTTCTATTACCTGACGGTGATGAACGAGAACTACGAGCATCCGGAAATGCCGGCTGGCGCCGAAGCCGACATCATCAAGGGCATGTATTCATTCAGGAAGGGCGGCAAGGGCAAAGGACCGCGCGTCCAGCTGCTCGGCTCCGGCACCATCTTCCGCGAAGTCATCGCCGCCGCCGACCTGCTCAAGAACGACTGGGGCGTCGAGGCCGACCTGTGGGGCTGCCCGAGCTTCAACGAACTGGTTCGCAACGGCCAGAATGTCCAGCGCCGGAACATGCTCCACCCGCTGGAAGAGCCGAAGCTGTCGCATGTCGAACAGAAGCTGGCCGGGGCCAAGGGCCCGGTCATCGCCGCGACCGACTACATCAAGCTGTTCTCCGAACAGATCCGCCCCTTCATCAAGGCGCCGTACGTCACGCTCGGCACCGACGGGTTCGGCCGTTCCGACACCCGCGAGAAATTGCGTCACTTCTTTGAGGTCGACCGCTACTGGGTCACGCTGGCCGCCCTCAAGGCGCTGGCCGACAGCGGCGAGATCAAGCGCGAGGTGGTTGCCGCAGCTCTGGTCAAGTACAAGCTTGACCCGAACAAACCCAACCCGATGTCGGTTTGATCAGGGAGCGACGAAATGAGCCAAATCATTGAAGTCAAAGTCCCCGATATCGGCGACTTCTCCGACGTGCCGGTCATCGAACTGTTCGTCAAGGTCGGCGACAGCATCAAGGTCGACGACGCCATCGCGACGCTGGAATCCGACAAGGCAACGATGGACGTGCCGTCCACTGTCGAAGGGGTGATCAAGGAGGTCCTGATTCAGCTCGGCTCCAAGGTCAGCGAAGGTGTCGTGCTGATCACGGTCGAAACCGAAGCCGCCGCTGCTGTGCCGGCCTCGCAAGCTACCGCACCGGCTCCGGCCCCTGTCGCTGCGCCAGCCGCGCCCGCCCCCGGCGGTGGCGTGGTCGACGTCAAGGTGCCGGACATCGGCGATTTCGCCGAAGTCCCGGTCATTGAGCTGTACGTCAAAGTTGGCGACAGCATCAAGGTCGACGACGCGATTGCCACACTGGAATCCGACAAGGCGACGATGGATGTTCCTTCTACTGTCGCTGGTGTCGTCAAGGAAGTGCTGGTTCAACTGGGTTCCAAGGTTGGCGAAGGCACGGTATTGATCAAGGTTGAAACTGGCGATTCAGCCCCCGCTGCGGCTCCGGTTGCCAAGGCTGCCGCTCCAGCCGCTGCACCGGCGGCAATTTCTGCCCCGATTTCAGCGTCGACCCTAGGGCCAGCCGTTGCTTCTATGGTCGCAACAAGTGCACCGGTGGCAGTTGCTC
Source organism: Azonexaceae bacterium (assembly GCA_041307825.1). Lineage (GTDB taxonomy): Bacteria > Pseudomonadota > Gammaproteobacteria > Burkholderiales > Rhodocyclaceae > Azonexus. The sequence continues at coordinate 2,094 of JBFZCS010000238.1, read as the reverse complement.
CTGGCCTGCCAGCTGGCAGCAAGGTTCACGCTTCGCCGTCAGTACGAGCCTATGCTCGCGAACTCGGCGTTGATCTGTCCAAGGTCGCGGCCACCGGCCCGAAGAACCGCATCGTCAAGGAAGACCTGACCAAGTACGTCAAAGGCGTGATGACCGGCTCGATTTCCGGCCCGGTCGCCTCGGCGACCGGCGGTGTCGTCGGCGGCGGCGTGCTCGATCTGCTGCCGTGGCCGAAGGTCGATTTCGCCAAATTCGGCGAGGTTGAGGTCAAGCCGCTGTCGCGCATCAAGAAGATCTCCGGTCAGAACCTGTCGCGCAACTGGGTGATGATCCCGGCTGTCACCTATCACGAGGATGCCGACATCACCGACCTCGAGGCCTTCCGTGTGCAACTGAACAAGGAAAACGAGAAGGGCGGCGGCGCCAAGCTGACCATGCTGGCTTTCCTGATGAAGGCTTGCGTCAAGGGTCTGCAGAAATTCCCGGAATTCAATTCCTCGCTCGACGGCGACAACTTGGTGCTGAAGAAGTACTTCAACATCGGCTTCGCCGCTGACACGCCGAACGGCCTGGTCGTCCCGGTGGTCAAGAATGTCGACAAGAAATCGGTCTTCGAACTGGCCCAGGAATCCGGCGATCTGGCCAAGCAGGCGCGTGATGGCAAGCTCAAGCCGGCCGACATGTCCGGTGCATGCTTCACGATTTCCAGCCTCGGCGGCATCGGCGGCACCTACTTCGCACCGATCGTCAATGCGCCGGAAGTCGCCATCCTCGGGGTCAACAAGTCGGCCATGAAGCCGGTCTGGGACGGCAAGGCTTTCGTGCCGCGCCTGACCCTGCCGCTGTCGCTGACCGCTGACCACCGTGTCATCGACGGTGCGCTGGCGACCCGCTTCAATGTCTATATCGCCCAGCTGCTGGCCGATTTCCGCCGCGTGGCGCTGTAAGGGGGAATGACCATGAGCAATCTGGTAGAAGTCAAAGTCCCCGATATTGGCGATTTCGCCGAAGTGCCGATCATCGACCTGTTCGTCAAGGTCGGTGATTCCATCAAGGTCGATGACGCCATCGCCACGCTGGAATCGGACAAGGCGACGATGGATGTGCCGAGCACAGTCGAAGGCACGGTCAAGGAAGTGCTGATCCAGCTCGGCAGCAAGGTCAGCGAAGGTGTCGTGCTAATCAAGGTCGAAGCTGGTGCGGCGGTAGCCGCAGTCAACCCGGAAAATGGCCCAAAAACGGCGTCGACCCTAGGGCCAGCCATTGCTTCTGTGGTCGTAGCAGTTGCTGCGGCACCGGCCCCGGTGGCCGCCAGCCACGCCGGCGGTGCCGACCTGGAGTGCGAGATGCTCGTCCTCGGCGCCGGCCCCGGTGGCTACTCGGCCGCCTTCCGCTCGGCCGACCTCGGCATGAAGACGATCATCGTCGAGCGCTACGCCACCCTCGGCGGCGTCTGCCTCAATGTTGGCTGCATTCCATCCAAAGCCCTGTTGCATGTCGCCGCGGTCATGGAAGAAGCCCAGCACGCCAGCGACCTCGGCATCACCTTTGCTGCACCGACGGTCGACATCGACAAGCTGCGTGCGCACAAGGAAAAGGTCGTCGGCAAGCTGACCGGCGGTCTGGCCGGCATGGCCAAGGGGCGCAAGGTCGACATCGTGCGCGGTTACGGTTCTTTCCTCGATGCCAATCACATCGAAGTTGAAGTCACCGAAGGCAGCTCGCAGGACAAGACCGGCGCCAAGAAGATCATCAAGTTCCAGAAGTGCATCATTGCTGCCGGCTCCGCAGCCGTGCATCTGCCCTTTATTCCGCACGACCCGCGCATCGTCGATTCGACCGGCGCGCTCGAACTGCGCTTCGTGCCGAAGAAGATGCTGGTCATCGGCGGCGGCATCATCGGCCTCGAAATGGCGGCTGTTTACTCCACGCTCGGCGCCCGCGTCGATGTCGTGGAAATGATGGATGCGCTGATGCAGGGTCCCGACCGCGACACCGTCAAGGTCTGGGAAAAGCAGAATGCCAGCCGCTTTGACAAGATCATGCTGAAGACCAAAACGGTTGCGGTCGACGCCAAGGAAGACGGACTTTACG
>JBFZCS010000237.1:0-6125 GCA_041307825.1 Azonexaceae bacterium | reverse complement strand
CCTTCACGGCGGCGACGTCATAGTCCTTGCCGCCGGCAGGCACCGGATCCTGCCAGATCAGGTCTTCCCTGGGCGCGTCCGGGCCGATGTAGCGCGTCTTCGGGCCCATGTCGCGGTGGGTGAGCTTGAACCAGGCGCGGGCGAACACTTCGGAGAAGTAGGCCGGGTCCTTGTGGAAACGCTCTGAGATCTCGCGATACGCCGGGTCCATCTTCATGGCCATGTCGGCATCGGTCATGATCGGGTTGTAGCGGATCGAGGGGTCTTCGACATCGACCGGCTTGTCTGCTTCCTTGATGTTGATCGGCTCCCACTGCCAGGCGCCGGCCGGGCTCTTCTTCAGTTCCCAGTCGTAACCGAGCAAGAGATCGAAGTAGCCGTTGTCCCACTTCGTCGGGTGCGTGGTCCAGGCGCCTTCGAGGCCGCTTGAGACGGTGTCCCTGCCGATACCGCGGCTGGTGTGGTTCATCCAGCCGAAGCCCTGCTCTTCGAGGTCAGCGCCTTCCGGATTCGGACCAAGGTTGGCGGCGCTGCCGTTGCCGTGGCACTTGCCGACCGTGTGGCCGCCGGCGGTCAGCGCGACGGTCTCTTCATCGTTCATGGCCATGCGCTCGAAAGTCACACGCACATCACGGGCGGTCTTGAGCGGGTCGGGCTTGCCGTCGACCCCTTCCGGGTTGACGTAGATCAGGCCCATCATCACGGCGGCGAGCGGGTTTTCCAGATCGCGTTCGCCGGAGTAGCGGCTGTTGGCGCTGCCGCTGGGGGCGAGCCATTCCTTTTCAGAGCCCCAGTAGGTGTCCTTCTCCGGATGCCAGATGTCCTCGCGGCCAAACGCGAATCCGAAGGTCTTCAGGCCCATCGACTCATAGGCGATGGTGCCGGCGTAGGCGATCAGATCAGCCCAGCTCAGCTTGTTGCCATACTTTTTCTTGATCGGCCACAACAGACGGCGCGCCTTGTCCAGGTTGACGTTGTCCGGCCAGGAGTTGATCGGGGCGAAGCGCTGGTTGCCAGTGCCCGCGCCACCGCGGCCGTCGGCAATGCGATAGGTGCCGGCCGCGTGCCAGGACATTCGAATCATCAAACCGCCGTAATGGCCCCAGTCGGCCGGCCACCAATCCTGGCTGTCGGTCATCAGGGCCATGAGGTCATTCTTGAGCGTCGCGAAGTCGAGCTTTTTGACTTCTTCGCGATAGTTGAAGTCCGCGCCCAACGGGTTGGTCTTGGCGTCGTGCTGGTGCAGGATGTCCAGGTTCAACGCCTTCGGCCACCATTCCATGTTCGACATGCTGGTCGCGGTCGCGCCGCCATGCATCACAGGGCATTTGCCCGAGGATTTCACGTTATTTCCTTCCATGGTCATCTCCGATCGTAGTTGTGTAAGGTGAGTTTGTGGACGCATGAGAAAGGCCGTCGCGATGGCAAGAGTTGATTCCTTTTTGCCACTCGATGCGCAGGCCACTTCAGGCGCAGAGCACTTTCTCAAACGACGATTCAGATTAGCACTGGAGATGCCGCGCAAAACCGCCCAGGCCGATGGTTTTTCTGAATGGGCGCGATTGCTGCTTTGAATCAAGCCGCGACAATCGTGCGAAAAACGGTCGCGACGTCATGCCGTTCGGCAGTTCGCCGAACGCAGCCTTGAGGGTGTTTTTCTTGCTGCGGCGAGCATTCCGGCGTTCTTTCCGGCCATCCTTTCTGAGTTCACCGCTGCTCCGCGCCCAGCGCCAGGTTCAGTTGCAGCACATTGACCCGGGTTTCTCCAAGCACGCCGAACTGGCGGCCTTCCGTGTGTTTCTCGACCAAACCGCGCACGCTATCAATCGACAGGCCGCGCATTCGCGCGATGCGTGGCGCCTGCCAGGCGGCGGCGGCCGGGCTGATGTGCGGATCGAGGCCGCTGGCGGAGGCGGTGACCAGGTCGACCGGGATCGGCGCCGTCTGGCCCGGGTCGGCGGCTTTCAGTGCCGCGATGCGGGCTTTGACCGCGTCTTCCAGCGCCGGATTCAGCGGGCCCTGGTTGCTGCCGCTGGAGGCGGCGGCGTTGTAGGGCACCGGGCCGGTGGCGGAGGGGCGGCCCCAGAAGTATTTCGGGTCGCTGAAGGGTTGGCCGATCAGGGCCGAGCCGACGACCTTGCCGTTCTGTTCGATCAGGCTGCCGTTGGCTGCATCAGGGAAGACCCCTTGCGCGATGCCGGTAACCAGCAGGGGATAGGCGACACCGGTGAGGGCAGTCAGCCCCAACAGCATGACGAAGGCGGGTTTCAGTTCTTTTAACATGGGTTACTCCGATTCGTTTTGAGAAGCGTTGAACTTCCCCTCTCCCGCGCTGCCGCGCACCCCTCCCCCGCTTGCGGGGGAGGGGCTGGGGGAGAGGGGAAGTTGGGCGAGATCCGGCATGTTCATCAAGCCAGGTTCAGCCCGACCAGAATCAGGTCGATGGCCTTGATGCCGATGAATGGCACGATCAAGCCGCCGAGGCCGTAGACCAGCAGGTTGCGATTGAGGATGGCGGCGGCGCCCAGGGGGCGGAAGGCGACGCCTTTCAGCGCCAGCGGGATCAGTGCGACGATGATCAGCGCGTTGAAGATCACCGCCGACAGGATGGCGCTGGCCGGTGTCGTCAGGCCCATCACGTTGAGCGCGCCGAGTGCCGGGTAGGTGGTGGCGAAGGCGGCCGGGATGATGGCGAAGTATTTGGCGATGTCGTTGGCGATGGAGAAGGTGGTCAGCGAGCCGCGCGTCATCAGCATCTGTTTGCCGGTTTCGACGATCTCGATCAGCTTGGTCGGGTTGGAATCCAGATCGACCATGTTGCCCGCCTCCTTGGCGGCCTGGGTGCCGGTGTTCATCGCCACTGCGACGTCGGCCTGGGCCAGCGCCGGGGCGTCGTTGGTGCCGTCGCCGGTCATCGCCACCAGGCGGCCTTCGCTCTGGTACTGGCGGATCAGCTTCAGCTTTGCTTCCGGCGTGGCCTCGGCGAGGAAGTCGTCGACCCCGGCCTCGGCCGCGATGGCGGCGGCGGTGAGGCGGTTGTCGCCGGTGATCATCACGGTCTTGATGCCCATGCGGCGCAGTTCGATGAAGCGCTCCTTGATGCCGCCCTTGACGATGTCCTTCAGTTCCACGGCGCCGAGTACCTTGGTGCCTTCGACCACGACCAGCGGCGTCGAGCCGCGCCGGGCGATCTCATCCACCGCTTCCTGCACCGGTTTCGGCCATTCGCCGCCCTGCGCTTCGACATAGCCACGCACCGAATCCGCCGCGCCCTTGCGAATGACGCGGTCTTGCCAGTCGATGCCGCTCATGCGCGTCTGCGCGGTGAAGTGGACGAAGGTTGCGCCGTCAGCGTGAATATCTCTGCCGCGCTGGTGCAGCGTCCCTTTCGCCAGCACGACGATGGAACGGCCCTCCGGCGTTTCGTCGGCCAGCGAGGCGAGCAACGCGGCTTCCGCCAGTTCCGCCGGGGTCACGCCAGGCGCGGCCAGAAAGGCAGTGGCCTGGCGGTTGCCGAGGGTGATAGTGCCGGTCTTATCGAGCAGCAGCACATCGACATCGCCAGCCGCCTCGACCGCCTTGCCGGAGGTGGCGATGACGTTCCTGGCCAGCATGCGGCCCATGCCGGCCACGCCGATGGCGGACAGCAGGCCGCCGATGGTGGTCGGGATCAAGCAGACCAGCAGCGCGATCAGTACGGTGACGCTGATTACCGCGCCACTACCTGCCGCCGCCACGCTATAGATCGAGAACGGCAGCAGCGTCGCCGTCGCCAGCAGAAAGGTCAGCGTCAGCGCCACCAGCAGGATGGTCAGCGCGATCTCGTTCGGCGTCTTCTGCCGTTTCGCGCCTTCCACCATGCTGATCATGCGGTCGAGGAAGGTCTCGCCCGGATTCACGCTGATGCGCACCAGCAGCCAGTCGGACAGCACGCGGGTGCCGCCGGTGACGGCAGAGAAATCGCCGCCCGACTCGCGGATCACCGGCGCCGATTCGCCGGTGATGGCGGATTCGTCCACCGAAGCCACGCCCTCGATCACCTCGCCGTCGCCGGGGATGGTGTCACCGGCTTCCACCAGCACCACATCGTCGCGGCGCAGGTCTTCCGCCGGCACGGTGTTCCACTTGCTGCCGTGCTGCGGTTCCAGCTGCTTCTTGGCGAACACGGATTGCTTCAAGCCCTTCAACGCAGCCGCCTGGGCCTTGCCGCGACCTTCCGCCATCGCTTCGGCGAAGTTGGCGAACAGCACGGTGAACCATAGCCACAGTGAGATGGCGAGGATGAAGCCCGGGGTTTCCACCGCAGTTGTCAACACTCGAGTATCGGCTTGGCCGACCAGTGCCTGGATGAACAGGCCGCTGGTCAACACGCTGCCCAGCCAGACCACGAACATCACCGGGTTTTTCAGTTGATAGCGCGGTGACAGGCGCTTGAGCGCATCCCAAGCCGCGGTTTGCAGCAGATTGGGGTCAAACAGGGAGAGTGTTTTTTTCATGGGAATACCTTATTTCACACCAAGCATTTGCAACTGCTCGACCACCGGCCCCAGCGCCAGCGCCGGCAGGAAGGTGAGCGCGCCAACGACGCCGACCGCGCCGATCAGCAGCAGCACGAACAGCGGCGTATGCGTGGGCAGCGTACCGGCCGAGGTGGGCACGATCTTCTTGGCGGCCAGCGCGCCGGCGATGGCCAGCACCGCGACGACCAGCCAGTAGCGGGCGAACAACATGGCGAAACCGAGCATGCCGTTGTAGAACGGGGTGTTGGCCGACAGGCCGCCGAAGGCGCTGCCGTTGTTGTTGCCCGCCGACGAGAAGGCATAGAGGATTTCCGAGAAGCCATGCGCACCAGGGTTGGCGATACCCGCCACGCCGGGCGCCACGACGACTGCGATGGCCGCGCCGAGCAGCACCACCAGCGGCGGCACCAGGATGGCGACGGCGGCCATTTTGACCTCGAAGGCTTCGATCTTCTTGCCCAGATATTCCGGCGTGCGGCCGATCATCAGGCCGGCGACGAATACCGCGACGATGGCGAACATCAGCATGCCGTAAAGGCCGGAACCGACGCCGCCAAAGATGACTTCGCCCAGCTGCATCAGCCACATCGGCACCAGGCCGCCGAGCGGGGTGAACGAGTCGTGCATGGCGTTCACCGAGCCGTTGGAAGCGGCGGTGGTGGCAGTCGCCCAGATCGCCGAATTGACGATGCCGAAACGCGCCTCCTTGCCTTCCATGTTGCCGCCGGCGGACAGATCGGATGCCTGCGTCGCCAGACCGAGCCGCTCGAACAGAGGATTGCCGGCCTGTTCCGCACCGACACAGACGGCGCCCAGCCCGACCAGCACGAGGGTCATCGCCGCGAGGATGGCGACGCCCTGGCGGATGTCGCCGACCATCTTGCCGAAGGTGATGCATAGCGCTGCCGGGATCAACAGGATGGCCAGCATTTCCAGGAAGTTGGACAGTGGCGTCGGGTTCTCCAGCGGATGCGCGGAATTGACGTTGAAGAAGCCGCCGCCGTTGGTGCCGAGCTGCTTGATGGCAATTTGCGATGCGGCCGGGCCGACGGCGATGGTCTGCTTCGTTTCCATCCCAGTCGCGGTCTGGAGCGGTTGCACCAGTTCCACCGACTGTGACGGCGAGAAGGTCTGCACCACGCCCTGGCTGACCAGCACCACGGCCAGGATCAGCGACAAGGGCAGCAGGACATACAGCGTCGAGCGGACCAGATCGACCCAGAAGTTGCCGATGCTGTCCGCTTCCCGTTTGATGAAGCCGCGCACCACGGCGACCAGCACGGCCATGCCGCTGGCGGCGGAAACGAAGTTCTGTACGTTGAGGCCGAGCATCTGGGTGAGGTAACTCATCGTCGTCTCACCGCCATAGCCTTGCCAGTTGGTGTTGGTGGCGAAGCTCACCGCCGTGTTGAAGGCGGAATCGGGCGTGACGTTGGCTAGACCTTGCGGATTCAGCGGCAGCCAGAACTGGAGCCGCTGCAAGGCATAGACCGCCAGCAGCCCGAGCAGGTTGAAGGCCAGGAAGGCCAGCGCGTAACGCAGCCAGGGCATGCCCTGGTCTGGCTTGATGCTGGCCATGCGGTACAACCCGTTTTCCAGCGGCCG
>JBFZCS010000236.1:0-4981 GCA_041307825.1 Azonexaceae bacterium | reverse complement strand
CGCGGCAAGGTTTCGAGCGGCCCGTTCGCCAGGGCGCTGCTCAAGGTCTGGCTGGGAGAAAATCCGGTAGACGCTTCGCTCAAGAAAGCGCTGCTGGGCGGTTGATCAACTTAAGGAGGAGATAAAAATGGAAAAGATCTGGATCAAGACCTACCCGCCGGGCGTTCCCGCGGAAATCAGCATCGACCACCTGGATTCGCTGGTGACGGTGTTCGAGGAAGCCTGCCGGAAATATGCCGATCAGGTTGCCTACATCAGCATGGATCGCGAGATGACCTACGGCGAACTGGATCGCCTGTCGCGTGATTTCGCCGGCTGGCTGCAGTCGCTCGGCCTCAAGAAGGGTGATTGTGTCGCCCTGATGATGCCCAACCTGCTGCAATATCCCGTGGCGCTGTTCGGTACGCTGCGCGCCGGTTGCGTCGTCGCCAACTGCAACCCGCTGTACACGCCGCGCGAACTCGAGCATCAACTGAAGGATTCCGGCGCCAAGGCGATCGTCATCGTCGAGAACTTCGCCAATACGCTGCAACAGGTGATCGCCAAGACCGCCGTCAAGCACGTCGTCGTCACGCCGATGGGCGACATGTTGGGCATGGTCAAGGGCGCGCTGGTCAATTTCGTCGTCCGCCATGTCAAGAAAATGGTGCCGGCCTGGTCGCTGCCGGGCTCGATCGATTTCAACGCGGCGCTGGCGGCGGGTCGTCGCCACGGCTTCGAGCCGGTCGTCCTCGGCCACGATGACCTGGCCTTCCTGCAATACACCGGCGGTACCACCGGCGTTTCCAAGGGGGCGATGCTGACTCACGGCAACATCTCTTCCAACGTGATGCAGGCGTATGCCTGGATCAAGCCGGCGATCGAGGAAGGCAAGGAATTTATCGTCACCGCGTTGCCGCTCTACCACATCTTCGCGCTGACCGCGAACTGCCTGACCTTCATGATGATCGGCGCGCGCAACCTGCTGATCGTCAATCCGCGCGACATGCCGGGCTTCATCAAGGAATGGAAGAAATATCCGATTTCCGTTTCGACCGGCGTCAATACGCTGTTCAACGGCCTGCTCAACCAGCCGGATTTTGCGACCATCGACTTCTCGACCATGAAGCTCTCGCTGGGTGGCGGCATGGCGGTACAGGCGCCGGTCGCCGCGCGCTGGCAGAAGGTGACCGGGTCGCCGCTGCTGCAGGCCTACGGCCTGACCGAGACATCGCCGGCGGCAACCATCAATCCGCTGAACCTCAAGGAATTCAACGGTTCGATCGGCTTGCCGATTTCGTCGACCGAGGTTTCGATCCGCGACGATGACGGGAAGGAAGTTCCCCTCGATCAGGTTGGCGAAATCTGCATCCGCGGCCCGCAGGTCATGGCGGGCTACTGGCAGCGCCCGGACGAGACGGCCCTGGTGATGTACGCGGACGGCTTCCTGCGTACCGGCGACATGGGCTACATCGACCATCTGGGCTACGTTTATCTGGTCGACCGCAAGAAAGACATGATTCTCGTCTCGGGTTTCAATGTCTATCCGAACGAGGTCGAGGAAGCCGTCGCCATGCATGAGGGCGTCGGCGACGTGGCGGCCATTGGCGTGGCCGATGAAAACTCGGGCGAAGTGGTCAAGATCTTCGTCGTGCGTAAGGATCCGACCCTGACCGCCGACGAGCTTATCGCCCACTGCCGCAAGCATCTGACCGGCTACAAGGTACCGAAGCACGTCGAGTTTCGCGCCGACCTGCCGCGCACCAACGTTGGCAAGATCCTGCGCCGGGCCCTCAAGGAAGGGGCGAAGTGATAACAAGCAACATGGAGAAAGCAGAATGAGCGACTACCGCGCGCCCGTCAAGGACATGCGTTTTGTGCAGGACGAACTAGCCGGTTTCCGCGAACTGTCGCAATATCCCGACTTCGTGGAGGCGACGACCGACATCGCGGATGCCATTCTCGAGGAGGCGGCCAAGTTCACCGGCGAAGTGCTGGCGCCGCTGAACCGCGTCGGCGACAAGGCGGGCTGCAAGCTCGGCCCCGACGGCGTGGTGACGCCGCCGGGCTGGAAGGAAGCCTACAAGGCTTTCTGCGATGCCGGCTGGAACGGCATCGCCTGCCCGCCAGACCACGCCGGCCACGGCCAGCCGGATACGCTGGCAGTCGCGGTCAAGGAAATGGTCATGTCGGCCAACCTGTCGTTCTCGCTCGGACCCCTGCTCACCACCGGCGCGGTCGAGGCGCTGCTGACCTGCGCCAGCGACGAACTCAAGGCGATCTACCTGGAAAAGATGGTCACTGGCGTGTGGACCGGCACCATGAACCTGACCGAGCCGCAGGCCGGCTCCGACCTGGCGCAGATCCGTTCGCGCGCCGAGCCGCAGGCCGACGGCAGTTACCGCGTCTTCGGCCAGAAGATCTACATCACCTACGGCGACCACGACATGACGGACAACATCGTCCACCTCGTGCTCGCCCGCCTGCCGGATGCCCCGGCCGGCGTCAAAGGCATCTCGATGTTCCTCGTGCCCAAGTTCATGGTCAATGCCGACGGCTCGCTCGGCGCACGCAACGACGCCTGGTGCATTTCGATCGAGCACAAGCTCGGCATCCACGCCAGCCCGACCTGCGTCATGGCCTATGGCGACAACGGCGGAGCGGTCGGCTACCTGCTCGGCGAAGCCAATCGTGGCCTCGAATACATGTTCATCATGATGAACGAAGCCCGCCTCGGCGTCGGCCTGCAGGGTATCGCCCTCAGCGAACGCGCCTACCAGCAGGCGCTCGGTTATGCCCGCGAACGCAAGCAGGGGCGCGACGCGCTGACCGGCGAAGCGCTGGTCACCATCGACAAGCACCCCGACATCCGGCGCATGCTGATGCTGATGAAGAGCCGCGTCGAAGCCTGCCGCGCCATGGCCTACTACACCTCCGGCCTGCTCGACCGCGCCCACGTCATCACCGACGCAGAAGAGAAGAAACGCAACCTCTACCTCGCCGAATTCATGATCCCCATCGTCAAGGGCGGCGGCACCGAGATGGCCATCGAAGTCACTTCGCTGGGCATCCAGATCTACGGCGGCATGGGCTTCATCGAGGAAACCGGGGCCGCGCAGCACTGGCGCGATTCGCGCATCACCACGATCTACGAAGGCACGACCGGCATCCAGGCCAACGATCTGCTGTTCCGCAAGCTGATGCGCGACCAGGGCGCCACCGCCAAATATGTCTTCGGCGAAGTGGCGGCCACCGCCAAGGCGCTCGGTGCTTCGTCTCGTCCGGAACTGCAGGCCGTCGCCCGCCGTCTCGGCGACGCGCTCCAAGCCTGGGTCAAGGCGACCGAATGGCTGTCGGCCGAGGCGAAAAACGGCCTCGCCGGGCCGTTGACCGCAGCAGTGCCTTATCTGTATCTGGCGGTTACCGTTTGCGGCGGCTGGATGATGGGCAAGGCCGCGCTCGCTGCCGCCGGCTACCTCGACAAGGGCGAGGGCGACCAGACCTTCTATCGCGCCAAGATCGCCACCGCGCACTTCTACGCCGACCAGATGCTGCCGCAAGCAGCCGCCTACGGCGAGACCGTCAGGGCAGGGAACGCCGCCCTGGCTGGCATCGGCGACGAAGTCTTCTAAACCGGCGCCTGCGCAGCGCCAAAAACCGGGGTGCCGTGCGGTGCCCCGGTCAGCATGTCCGCCGGGCTGATGACACCACGTCCGCCACGATTCATTACGCGCGCCGGAAAAACCCAGAACCATCCCCATTCCCGCGGTGCATTCGGGTACTTACGCACCAAAGCATCCGGCAACTGCACCCCGTCTCGCCCCGCCTCGCGATCCCCCTGCCAAAGGCCGCGAACGCGCTGCAGATGCGCCCGCAAGGCCGGAACCAGAGAACGCGGCAACACCGTCACCCGATCCTTCGCCCCCTTGCCATCGCGAATCAGGATTTCACCCAGATCGAAATCGACATCCTTGACCCGCAAGCGCAGACACTCCATCAAACGCATGCCAGTGCCATACAACAAGCGCGCCATCAAGGCATGAGTCCCTGACATGGCAAGAAAAAGCGCCTCCACCTCCGCCTGCGAAAGCACCGTCGGCAACCGCTTGGGCTTGGTCGGGCGGCTCAGCTTGTCCAGCCACGGCAACTCAAGCTCAAGCACCTCGCGGTACAAAAAAGCAGCGCCGACAAAGCCTGCTGATGCGTGGCAACCGCCACATCCAGATCGGAGGTCAAATGCTCCAAAAACGCCCGAACCTCATCCGCCCCCATCTCGCGAGGATGTCGCCGGTTGTGAAAATGCACGAAACGCCTTATCCAGTCGACATACGCCCGCTCAGTCCTTATGCTGTAGTGCTTGTAACGAATCACCTCGCGAACCCGCCCAAGCAAGGTTGTGGGCTGCTTCATATCCATGACGTAATTCCCGGCTAAATATAACTGTTTATATGTACAGTATAATCATGCAAAGCCATAAGGCAAGGGCATTTCACCGCGCCGCGTTTGCCGGCTTATGCGGCAGCGAGTCGGCGTATACGTCAAAAACGCCGTCTACATCACGTTGAACTAAACCGCTAACGCGGTGGCAAGCGTGCTCAAGCACGGCGATCCTTTTCCTTGGGAATGTTCCCAAGCCAGAAGAGGAGAACGAGATGAGCACACTCAGGCAGCGGATGACCGATGCGATGGTCTTGCGGGGCTTCGCCGAACGAACCAAGGAAACCTACCTGGCCTGCGTCAGTAGCCTGGCGAAATACTATGGGCGATCCCCGGAGACCCTTGACACAGCAGCGATCCAGGCCTACCTGCTGCACCTGATCAGCGAACGGAAACTGGCCTACGCCAGCGTCAACCAAGCCGTCTGCGCCATCCGCTTCCTTTTTGCCGTCGTCCTCGGACAACGGGAGTTCGCTTTCGATATTCCGATGGCCAAGGTGCCCAAACGACTACCGCAAATTCTCACCCGCGAGGAGATTGGTCGCCTGCTCACCCACGGCCGCGA
>JBFZCS010000235.1:0-3009 GCA_041307825.1 Azonexaceae bacterium | reverse complement strand
CTGATGGAACACCAGCTTCGTGCCGTTCGGCCCCTAAATCTCTTCGGCCATCTTCGCCCTCGGCTTCGCCATCCGGGCGGCCATGGGCTTCGGCGGCATTCAGCCCGGCGACTACAAGCGTATGCTGCTCTACAACAAGAACCGCATCTTCGCCTTCGTCAACGCCCTGGGGGAGGTCGGCACCGATTGGGCTGCTGCGGCGGCCGGTTGCGTCAACTGGGGCTTCCCCACCATTGCCGACACGGACATCCCTGAGATCCTGCCGACCGGAGTTTGCACCTACGAGCATGTGGTCGCCAACGTGGCCCACGCCGACATGGTACAGAAGTCCGTCGAAATTCGTGGCCTGAAGGTTCAGGTGGCCACGATCGACATCCCGATGTCCTTCGGGCCGGCCTACGAGGGCGAGCGCGTCCGCGGCCAGGACCTTTACTGCCAGATGGGCGGCGGCAAGACCCAGTGCACCGAGCTCGTCAAGATGGCCGAGATGAACGAGATCGAAGACGGCAAAGTCGTTATCGTCGGGCCCGATGTGAACGCGATCAAGGAAGGCGGCGCTTCGCCCCTCGGCATCTATGTCCAGGTCGCCGGCCGCGAGTTCCAAACCGACTTCGAGCCGATCATCGAACGTCAGATTCACCATCTCATCAACTACATCCAGGGCGTCATGCACATCGGTCAGCGCGATATTTCCTGGATTCGGCTGAGCAAGGGCGCCGTCGAGAAAGGCTTCTCCCTGAAACACATCGGGGTCGTGCTGCACGCCAAGTTCCACCAGGATTTCCAGAAGATCGTCGACAAGGTCCAGGTCACCCTCTTCACCAAGAAGGAGGACGTGGACAAGCTCACCCAGCGAGCGCGGGGCGAGTACAAGACGCGCGACGAGCGCGTCGAGAAGATGACCGACGAGTCGGTCGAAACCTACTATTCCTGCACGCTGTGCCAGTCTTTTGCGCCCAACCATGTTTGCACCGTCAGTCCGGAACGGACGGGGCTTTGCGGCGCCTACAACTGGATGGACTGCAAGGCTTCCTTCGAGATCAACCCGACCGGGCCCAATCAGCCGATCCAGAAGGGCGAATGCCTCGACCCCAAGCTCGGCCAGTGGAAGGGCGTCAACGAGTTCGTGCAGAAGGCTTCGCGCGGTGCCGTCACTCACTACAATTTTTACTCGATGGTTCACAGCCCGATGACCACTTGCGGCTGCTGCGAGGCCATCGCGGCCATGTTGCCCTCCTGCAACGGGATCATGACCGTCAACCGCGATTACAGCGGGGAGACCCCCTGCGGCATGAAGTTCACGACCCTGGCGGGCGTCATGGGCGGCGGGGCCTCGTCTCCGGGCTTCGTGGGCCACTCCAAGTTCAACATCACCCAAGGCAAGTTCATTCTCGGCGACGGCGGCATCAAGCGCTTGGTGTGGATGCCGAAGATCCTAAAGGAAGAAATCCGGGAACGGCTGATCAAACGCGGCAAGGAAGTGGGAATGCCCGACTTGATTGACCGTATCGCCGATGAAACCGTCGGCACGACCGAGGAGGAGATCCTGTCCTTCCTGAAGGAAAAGAACCATCCGGCGTTGTCGATGGACCCGATCATCAGCGGATGACGGCTGTTGGGGGATTATCGGGCGGCGCGCGACCGGCAAGACGGCGCGCGCTGCCGACACCGTACCTGAAACGCGCACAAAGGAGACCGAGATGGCATTAACCGGAATTCAGATATTCAAGCTCCTTCCGAAAACCAACTGCAAGGAATGCGGTGTTCCGACCTGCCTGGCCTTTGCGATGAACCTCGCCTCCGGCAAGGCCGAGCTCGACAGCTGCCCGTACGTGTCGGCCGAAGCCCGGGCGGCGCTTTCCGAAGCTTCGGCGCCGCCGATCCGGCCCGTCGCCGTCGGCAAAGGGGTGCGCGCAGCCACCACCGGCGGGGAGACCGTGCAGTATCGTCACGAGAAAACCTTCTTCAATCCGACGCTTTTGGCCGCCACGGTCGGCTCGGACATTTCGGCGGCGGATCTTCAGACCAAGCTGAAAAAGTGGAACGCCTTACAATATGAACGGGTGGGGCTCAATCTCCGGCCGGAACTAGTGGCGGTAAAGGACGTCAACGGAAATGCCGAGGCCTTCGCAAAGAGCGCCAAGACCATTGCCGAGACTTCCGAGTTCAACCTCGTGCTGATGACCGAGAAGCCGGACATCATGAAGGCGGCCGTCGAGGCCACGAAGTTCAAACGCCCGTTGATGTATGCCGCCACCGCCGCCAACTTGGCGGAGATGGGTGCGCTGGCCAAGGAGAGTGGCCTTCCGCTTGCCGTCAAGGCCGGCTCAGTGGCCGACCTGGTCCCGCTGACCCAGAAGCTCACCGAGATGGGGCTGAAGGACCTGGTGCTCGACCCGGGCTGCCGGGAGATCAAGCAGGCCCACCAGGATATGATCACCATCCGGCGTGCGGCGCTCAAGGACGGAAACCGGGCGCTCGGTTTTCCGACCATCATTTTCCCCTGTGAGATGGCCGGGAACCTCGATGTAGAAACTCTCATTGCCGGCACCTTCGTCGCCAAATACGGTGGGATCGTCGTGATGTCGGACTTTGCGGGCGAAAGCCTGTTCCCGCTGCTGCTGGAGCGGCTGAACATCTTCACCGACCCGCAGCGCCCCATGACCGTGACCCAGGGGATTTACGAAATCAACAACCCGAACGAAAAATCCCCGGTCATGGTGACAACCAACTTCGCCCTGACCTACTTCATTGTCTCTGGTGAAATCGAGGCGAGCCGGGTTCCGTCCTACCTGCTGATCAAGGATTCCGAGGGCCTGTCGGTCATGACCGCCTGGGCGGCCGGCAAGTTTGCCGGCGACGACGTCGGCACGTTCGTGAAGAAGAGCGGCATCGATGACAAGGTCAAGAACAAGGAAGTCATTATCCCCGGATATGCCGCCGCCATCGCTGGCGACATGGAAGAGGAACTGCCTGGCTGGAAAATCACCGTGGGGCCACGAGATCGGA
>JBFZCS010000234.1:0-4939 GCA_041307825.1 Azonexaceae bacterium | reverse complement strand
AGGTCACGTAAGGTAGTGTTGCGGATAGGACTCCTCCTGGCTGCGTTGCTCCTGTCAGCTTTTCTCATACCTCGTCTTACTCGACCAACGACTGCCGAGAACCAACCTTCCACGGCCACGGTTAACGCGGCCGACACGTCGTTCCAGCGCAGCGAAGACGGAACTCTCGAACTCACAGTTCAGCTCGGAAATCGGCTGCAACAGGTCCGCCGCGTTGATGGCGCAGTCCGCTCCTTCCGCGTCAACGATAGCCTCCGCTACACCCCCGTCGCGTTCTTCCTGCGGCTCGGCAGCGAACTCGGCCTGGACAACGAAGACCGCATGGTGCCGCTGCCGGGCTCCAATGCGTCGCGCGCCATAGGCACCTGTTCAAGCCACCGCTTTCAGCAATACCACCGCGACGTACCGGTGCTCGAAGGTTTCTATACGCTTATTGCCTGCGATGAGCGTGTCGTCGCCGGACTCGGGCTCATTGTACCCGGTCTCGAGATAGATTCGGCGCCGCAACTGACGCCCTCCGCCGCACTCGACAGCCTGCGTTTGGCTCTGAAGCGCGAGGAACCCGGCGTCGAATTAAAACTCAGCGCACCGGCGCGGCTGATCGTTCACGCGCCGCTCAACGGCGAAGGGCACACACCCCGGCTCGTGTACCGTCTGCTCGTGGCTAGCCGCCCGCCGTTTCGCAACCGTGAGATCCTGGTCGATGCAAACTCCGCTGCATTAGTGCGCACACGCGAGCTCGCGCGCGACCTCTGGACCAACATCGTGATGACCGGCGAATCGCAATACGACGGCATGGTCGAGTTCTTTGCGCAACAAGAAGATACCACCGGCAGAATCCGCCTGGTTTCGCAGAACCTGATCGATATCGAAACCAAGGACGCAAAACTCGGCTCCACGTTGGCCGCCAGCGATCACATCCTGCTTGGCACGGCAACCAATCCGGCCGATGAAGAGGTCGAGAAAGCCGGACTGAGCGCGCATTGGGCCGCGCAAGGGGCTATCGCCTACTTTGTCGAAAAATTCGGCTGGCTCGGCGCCGACGGTGCCAGCAGCAAACTACGAATATTCCTGCGGCTGCAGTATCCCGCCGGACCCGGCATCGATGCCTTTGGAGAGAACCGCGCCGCCTGGTTCGGTCCGGACCCGTTCACGGATGCGCAAAGTCCTAGCCCGCAGCAATGGCAGATCATCGCACTCAACATGGGCGATGGGGGTGTTACGCACCACCCGCTGGTCGCCCCGGAGGTGATCGGCCACGAACTGACGCACGCCATCCAGTATTTTCAAATCGGCGTCCTCGGTGGGTTCAGCGGCAGTCTGGAAGCTCTGGCGCTCGGCGAGTCGTATGGCGACATCTTCGGCGTGCTTGTCGAGAGTTACGTGCGTCAAAAGAGCATCGACTACGTCGTCGGCAATGACTGGGCGTTGAACTGGCAGCGGCGCATGGACGATCCTTCGCAATCGGTTCCGCCGCAACCCGCTGCATACGGTGATCCGCTCTGGAACGCCCCGCCGCCCGATGCGACGCCCCATTACTGGAACGGACCGCACAACCGCTGGTTTTTTCTGCTTGCCGAGGGCCAGCCACCGCTCGTAACCGGTATCGGCACCGATAAAGCCGAAGCCATTGCATTCTACGCGATGACCCAATTGTTGTTTCCCGACGCCGGCTACGCCGATGCGCGCGTCGCGGAAGCGTTCGCGGCCGAGTTTCTGTTCGGCCCGCACACGCAGTCAGTTGCGTCGGTGCTCGATGCCTACGCGGCGATCAACATCGGTTCCGGCTACGTCAATTCTTTGGTTTACCTGCCCGCCATCGACGCAAAAAACATCGAACCATGGCCGGTCGACCTTGCCTGGGAGGCGCTGGGAAATGAAACGGAGTGGGAGATCCAGCTCAGTGCCGATCCCCATTTCGTCAGCGACGTTTCATCCCGCATGGCGACAGGCGCGCCGTCCGGTAATCCACCGCTGGTGCACCTGCCGGTGCACCAGCGTCCGAACCTCGATGGCGACACGCAATATCACTGGCGCGTACGCGGGCGCTCGAATGGCGGCGCATGGCAGGATTGGCGGCTGCCGGTTCATTTTCACACCGCCGAGAAACCGGTCGAACCCCTCTCGCCGTGGAGCCGTGAGCTCAAGGAATTCCATCCGTGGGATTTGAAGTTCACATGGTCGAGCGTGCAGAAGGCCGCGCGCTACGAACTGCAGGTCGCAGAAACGCCGAGTTCTCCGATCGACTGGCAGAAACCGCTGCTGGCGCCGGAACCGGTATCCGAAACGTCGATGGAACTCGACGTGCGCGTCGATCGCGATCACGCCTGGCGCATCCGCGCGCACGGCCCCGACGGGGATTTCGGCCCGACGCACGGTATCTGGACCGAGGTTTCGTTCAAGACATCGTTGCCACGGGTGAAACTGCTGGAGCCGCTCGACGGCGCCATGCGCTATCCATGGCCAACCGATCTGCGCTGGGAGGAAGTCATCGGTGCCGATCACTATCTGATCGATCTCACCGATTGCGACGGGGTGTTCAAATCCGCCAATCCCAACAGCCCGTTGCCGTGCACGAAGGAGAACCCCGACCTCGATTACGGACCGATGAAGCTCGGTGCTGACACACTGAATTTCGCACTCAACGTTCAGCCCGAATGGTCGCACGACCATGTGCTCTATTGGTGGCAAGTGCGCGTGATCGGCCCGCCGCCGTGGTTCGACGAGGGCGGGCTGCCGCTGGAAAACGGCCAGTGGACAGTCTACGGCGACGACACCCTGCCGAAAAAACTTGACCCGCCGTTAATGCTGGCGAACCTCCCGTGCCGGGAATTAGGCCAGGCCATGGAATTCAAATGGGAGCCCGTCGTCAACGCGGTCGGCTACCGCCTAAGTCTGCGCGAACTCTGGGCAGAACTCGGCGGTCAGCCGCAGGGCACTGTCGGTATGGAGCGCGGCGCGGAAATCTTCGCACAGTCCCTGCCGGCCAGTGACGGCGCGTCGATCGTTCTGCCTTCCCTGGGTGCGGGCCCAATGTCGGGACCGCTGCATCTCGGCTACTGGTGGCACATCGAGGCCGACGGACCGGACGGCTATCGCGGTCTTGCGGACAACTTTGGCTCCCCCTACGTCATCGAAAACGACACGCCGACACCGAACATGCTCGACGGCCACCAATTCGGCCTGAACGATGAGGTCGTCCTGCCTTGGAAAAGCGATCATGCGATTTTCGGCGACTACTACGTCACCGTGCATCTCGGCAACGGTTGCCTGGATGTGAATCAGGTCGCCAAGGCGTTGATTCCAGGCATTTCGCCCGGTAAAAGTACCGCCGTGGTCGATACCGTAAACATGCTTGAGGCCGAACAGCACTCGTGGAAAGTTTCCAATGCATATCACCTGACCTCCAGCCAATGCTATCAGGGGTCCATGAATTCACCGTGCACCACCTTCATCTCTCCGGGGCCGGTCTGCGGCAACGGCGTTGTTGAGGGCGACGAAACATGCGATGACGGCAACCTGACGCTCGGCGACGGCTGCTCGCCGACATGCCAGGCCGCCCTCGCCTGCGGCCAGCAGCACGCCGATGCCGGTGGCATCGAACTCGCTTACGTCGATAAGGAAATAGCGCTCGGCGGCAACAAGGGCACGATCTGGATTACGACGGAAACCTACACGATCCCCGACCGCCTCACGTTCAAGCACAACGGCCAGATCATCGCCGAAGTCGACTGCGCCGGCACCGAAGGAGCGGAGACGACTGTCATTCCGATCAACGGCGGCGGCAGCAGTATTTTTGTCACAGTTGAGCCGGACTGCGCCAGTGTTGCAACCACAACAAAGTGGGTATACGCCGTGAGTTGCGTCGACGACAGCGTCAACCTGCCGCCCCATGATCCCGAGCCGAGTCCATAGTCAGTCGCACGCACCCACAGCCGCATGCGAAATATAGGGGATGGTGACCGGGCGAAATCAGCAAAGCCTGTCAAGCGTCCCAAGGCTTTGCAGTCGATGAGCACGCATCGGCGGCGCGGCGCCTGGATCTCCCGGCGCCCCCGATTCTAAACCGAATTCTCCTGAATCCCTTTCCGCGGGAGGCGGAGGGGGCGTTACCCAATTGCCACACTTGAGTTATACAAATGCGGAATACCGATCTAAATTGCCTGCAAGCGGCGCAGGGAGAGCATGACGGGCGCGATCTCTTCGTGGAAAAGTAGACGGAAAGGCCCACCCGGCAGGCTTTCAGCGCCGGGGCCACGGCCGGATGGGCCTTGCCCAAAGGCATATTGGTTTCCGGCGGCTTTACTTGTAAACCTTGATTTCGTAATCGCCCGTGCCGCCGGTCCGGTTGTAATGGCGGATCTGCAAGAAATATTTCCCGGCAATGAGATCGGTGCTGATTATCGGGTTGTAGCCATTTCCGGAATCATCGTCTTCTGCGATGAGGTTGGTTTGGCTGTCCGGGCCGTAAAGCTTCATGATCAGGTCGGTTTCCCCTTCGGTTTCCATGTAATAGCGCCCGGGGGACCTGACCGTGAAAGTGAAGAGATCCTCTTCGCCCGGCTGGCCGATGGACGCCTTCGTCCCTTTGAGCTCCAGAATACCGAGTTCGACCACATCGGGCTGAGTGCCCCGTCCCGGGTACATCATTTCGCCGGCTATAAAGTCCCTTTCCACCGCCGAGAGCTTTTTGTTCGCCTTGGCCTGGAAACCGTCGAGGGTCCATTCCTTGGGGAAGGAGTAGAGCATGATCGAATCGGGGTCGAAGGTGGTGCCGTTGATCTTATCGCCGATTCTGGATAAACTGTCGATATTACTTAAAAGGCCAAAGGCGTAATGGAAGGTCAAGGATCATGGCTTATGGCTAAAACACAATAACGTACCGGACAAGAATAAAGACTGGAATGGATGTTGTTGACCGCATGACGCCGATCGGATA
>JBFZCS010000233.1:0-7302 GCA_041307825.1 Azonexaceae bacterium | reverse complement strand
GGAAGATGTCGAGCCGGCGCTGCGCAAGGCGTTCACCGAGCACAAGGACGATCTGGTCTTCATGGATTTCATCATCGATCCGGCGGCCAACGTCTTCCCGATGGTGGCGGCCGGCAAGGGCCTGACCGAAATGATCCTCGCTGAAGATCTGTAAGCGGGGGAGGAAAAAGAACATGCGACATATCATTTCCATCCTGATCGAAAACGAATCAGGTGCGCTTTCCCGTGTGGCCGGCCTGTTTTCGGCGCGCGGCTACAATATCGAATCGTTGACCGTGGCGCCGACGGAGGATCCCTCGCTGTCCCGGATGACCATCCTGACCCAGGGTTCCGACGAGGTACTCGAGCAGGTTACCAAGCAGCTCAACAAGCTGGTGGATGTCGTCAAGGTGGTCGATCTCTCCGAGGCCGCGCATGTCGAGAGAGAACTGATGTTGATCAAGGTTCGCGCCACCGGAAAGGACCGCGAGGAGATGAAGCGCATGGCCGATATCTTCCGTGGCCGCATCATCGACGTCACCGAATCGACCTATGTCATCGAGTTGACCGGCGCCAGCGCCAAGCTCGACTCCTTCATTGCCGCGCTCGATGCCGGCCTGATTCTCGAAACCGTCCGTACCGGTGCCTGCGGCATCGGCCGCGGCGATCGTGTTCTAAAAGTCTGACTATCTGCAACCAAAGAGGATTTCATGAAAGTTTATTACGACAAGGATGCCGATCTCTCCCTGATCAAGGGCAAGAAGATCACCATCGTTGGTTACGGCTCCCAGGGTCATGCCCACGCACAAAACCTTAAGGATTCCGGTTGCAAGGTCACAGTTGGCCTGCGCAAGGGTGGCGTTTCCTGGAAGAAGGCCGAAGCGGCCGGCCTCAAGGTTGAGGAAATTGCCAAGGCCGTCAAGGGCGCCGATGTGGTCATGATGCTGTTGCCGGACGAAAACATCCCGCAGGTGTACAACGAGGAAGTCGGGCCGAACCTGAAGAAGGGCGCCGCCCTGGCCTTCGCGCATGGCTTTAACGTCCATTACAACCAGGTCGTGCCGCGCGAGGATGTCGACGTGATCATGATTGCGCCGAAAGGCCCGGGCCATACCGTGCGCTCCGAGTACCTTAAGGGCGGTGGCGTGCCCTCGCTGATCGCTGTCTATCAGGACAAGTCCGGCAAGGCCAAGGACATCGCGCTCTCCTACGCGGCGGCTAATGGCGGCACCAAGGGTGGCGTCATCGAGACCAACTTCCGCGAAGAAACCGAGACCGATCTCTTCGGCGAACAGGCCGTGCTCTGCGGTGGTGCCGTGGAACTGGTCAAGATGGGCTTCGAGACTCTGACCGAAGCCGGTTATGCGCCGGAAATGGCCTATTTCGAGTGCCTGCACGAGTTGAAGCTGATTGTCGATCTGATGTACGAGGGCGGCATCGCCAACATGAACTACTCGATTTCCAACAATGCCGAGTTCGGCGAGTACGTCACCGGTGGCGAGGTCATCAACGAGCAGTCCCGTGCCGCCATGCGCAACGCCCTGAAGCGTATCCAGAACGGCGATTATGCCAAGATGTTCATCCTCGAGGGGCGTACCAACTACCCGGCGATGACTGCACGTCGGCGCCTGAATGCGGTGCATCCGATCGAGACGGTCGGTGAAAAGCTGCGAGACATGATGCCGTGGATCAAGAAGAACAAGCTGGTCGACCAGACCAGAAACTGATCCTGAATCCTGTCAGGCACGGCGCCAATCATGGCGCTTGCGCCTGACGATACAGTCTTCGCTCAGGGCGGTGTGGGATACCGCACCGCCCTTTCTCATTGCTGAAATCGCCGCTGATGAAAAGGTGTATCCTTTTCGCCTGCCTTGACCGAACTGTCACAACAATGATCGAACGCAAGCCACGCAAGACGCTGTTCAATCCGGAGCTCAAGCGCCGCGGCATCTACGTGCTGCCCAACCTGTTTACGACGGCGGCGCTGTTTGCCGGATTCTTCGCCATCGTTCAGGCAATGCAGGGCGATTTCGAGCGCGCGGCGATGGCGATTTTCATCGCCATGGTGCTCGATGGCCTGGATGGGCGGGTGGCACGCATGACCAATACCCAGTCGGCTTTCGGGGCGGAATACGATTCGCTCTCGGACATGGTCAGTTTTGGCGTGGCGCCGGCGCTGGTCATTTATGGATGGGCGCTGCGTGACCTCGGGCGTCTGGGCTGGATCGCCGCATTCATCTACTGTGCCGGCGCGGCGTTGCGTCTGGCACGGTTCAACACCACCCTGGAGGTCACGGACAAGCGCTATTTCCAGGGCTTGCCGTCGCCAGCCGCGGCGGCCTTGGTCGTCGGCCTGGTCTGGGTGATGATCACCAACGGGATTTCCGGCAGCGACGTGCGCTGGCTGGCTTGCCTGCTTACCCTCTTTGCCGGTATCACGATGATTTCCAATGTTCGCTACTACAGTTTCAAGGACGTCAACCTGAAGAAGAGCGTGCCGTTCTTTGTGATCGCCGCTATTGCAATGGGTTTCGCGCTGGTAGCCTACAGTCCC
The DNA here is from genome assembly GCA_041307825.1 of Azonexaceae bacterium. GTDB lineage: Bacteria > Pseudomonadota > Gammaproteobacteria > Burkholderiales > Rhodocyclaceae > Azonexus. The sequence continues at coordinate 4,769 of JBFZCS010000233.1, read as the reverse complement.
GAGATCGCTCTGTTCGGGTTCTTCGTCATTTACGGTTTGTCCGGATATGTGCTGGCCGCGGTCGGCATGTTAAAGCGCAAGAGCCTTTGACGCCTCGGAGCAGAAAATGAAACAGCATCTGGTGATTTTCGACACGACCCTGCGCGACGGAGAGCAGAGTCCGGGTGCGTCAATGACCAAGGAGGAGAAGATCCGCGTCGCCCGTCAGCTCGAAAAGATGCGCGTCGATGTGATCGAGGCGGGCTTCGCCGCCGCCTCTCCTGGTGATTTCGAGGCCATCCAGGCGATCGCCCAGGCGATCAAGGGTTCCACCGTCTGTTCGCTGGCGCGGGCCAACGAGAATGACATTCGTCGGGCGGGGGAGGCAATCAGGTCGGCGAATTCGGGCCGCATTCACACCTTCATCGCAACCTCCAAGATCCACATGGAAAAGAAGTTGCGCATGACCCCGGATCAGGTCGTCGAGCAGGCGGTCAAGGCCATCGGCTGGGCCCGGGAGTACACCGACGACGTCGAATTTTCAGCCGAGGACGCCGGACGCTCGGACGTCGATTTCCTGGTCCGGGTCTTCGACGCGGTGATCAAGGCCGGGGCGACGACGATCAATGTGCCGGATACCGTGGGTTACAACATCCCCTTCCAGTACGCCGAATTGGTAGGCCGCCTGATCGAGCGCGTGCCCGACTCGGACAAGGTGGTCTGGTCGGTTCATTGTCATAACGATCTCGGCCTGGCGGTCTCCAATTCGCTGGCGGCGGTGCTGGCCGGCGCCCGGCAGGTCGAATGCACGATCAACGGACTCGGCGAGCGGGCCGGCAATGCCGCGCTCGAGGAGGTAGTGATGGCGGTGCGTACGCGGAGCGATGTGTTTCCGGTCGAGACGCGCATCGACACGACCCAGATCGTGCCGGCCTCCAAGCTTGTGTCGCAGATTACGGGTTATCCGGTGCAGCCGAACAAGGCAGTGGTTGGCGCCAATGCTTTCGCCCACGAATCCGGGATTCATCAGGATGGCGTGCTCAAGCATCGCGAAACCTACGAGATCATGCGCGCCCAGGATGTCGGCTGGGCGCAGAACAAGCTGGTTCTGGGCAAACATTCCGGGCGCAATGCCTTCAAGAACCGTTTGCAGGAACTGGGCATCCAACTTGAAAGCGATGAGGCCCTCAACTCGGCCTTTGCCCGCTTCAAGGAGTTGGCCGACCGCAAGCACGAGATCTTCGACGAGGATCTTCACGCCCTGGTCTCCGACGAGGTAGTTACCCCCGAACAGGAGCACTACAAGCTGGTCTATTCGCATGTCTGCTCGGAAACCGGCGAGATGCCGCACGCCAAAGTCATTCTCAATATCGGTGGCGCCGAATTGAAAGGTGAGGCGGGTGGCGGTGGTCCGGTGGACGCGACCTTCAAGGCGATCGAGAGCGTCGTTGGCAGCGGGGCGGAACTCCTGCTCTATTCGGTCAATGCCATCACCACCGGTACCGATGCGCAGGGTGAGGTCACAACTCGGCTGTCAAAAGGTGGGCGCATCGTCAATGGCAATGGCGCGGATACCGACATCGTCATCGCCTCGGCGCGTTCCTATCTGAATGCCCTGAACAAGCTGTACTCGACGCCGGACAAGGTGCGGGCCCAGGGCGGCGTCTGAGCGGCAGGCGCGCCTCAGCCTGCTGGCGCGGTTTTTTCTTCCAGTGGGCCGCGGGTGGCGCGAATATAGAGAATCACCGAAACAAAGAGTACGGCGGCGAGCAGCGTTTCACCGATCGCCAGTCGCTGCGACAGGCCGCTGTCGCTGGTCGCCCGGACCAAGCCCTCGAGCAGGTAGAACTGCACGAACAGGGAAACCCATTTGTACGTATAGCGCTTGCCGCGCAAGATTCCGAACAGTGGCGCGAGCAGCAGGACCGCTTTCAAGACCCACCATGATCCGCCCGGTTTGAGTGGCGCCCACCAGAGTTCCCATCCAAGGGAGAGAAAGATCAGTGCAATCAGGCTGGCGCTGGCGGCAAGCCGGTAATGTCTGGCAGTCACGGTCGACTCAGTTTCAGGGCAATATTTGCCAGCCGTTGGCCCTGGGCGAAGGCGAGCCGGCTTTCGCTGTCGGAAAGCACGGGATTGCCGCTGGCGCCGGAAACATGGCTGGCGCCATAGGGTGTCCCGCCTTGCTGCGTTTGGCTGAGATCGGACTCGGTGAACGGCAGGCCCATGAGCAACATGCCGTGGTGGATGAGGGGCAGGGCCATCGAAAGCAGGGTGGATTCGTTGCCGCCGTGCTGGCTGCTGCTCGAGGTGAAGACGCAGGCCGGTTTGCCGACCAGGGCTCCGTTTTGCCAGGCGGCGATGGTGCCATCCCAGAAGTATTTCAGCGGCGCGGCCATGTTGCCGAAGCGGACCGGGCTGCCGAGCGCCAGGCCGATGCATTCGTCGAGGTCGGCGACTTCGACGTAGGGCGCGCCGGAGTCCGGAACCGCAGCTTCTGCCACTTCGCAAACGGTTGAAACACGGGGTACGGTACGTAGCCGCGCCTGAACGCCGGGAACCGATTCGATCCCGCGCGCGATTCGCTCGGCGAGGGCGCGCACCGAACCGCGGTGGCTGTAATAGAGAACAAGGATATTGTGCATGGTCAGCTATTATACGGCTCCATGCAGACTCACTCCCGATATCGCCGGTCGATGCCCAAACCGGGTGTGCCGGCGACGATCTTCCGGCGCTTCCAGGCCGAGAACATGATGCAGACCAGTTCCGCGCTGGCGTTTACGACCCTGTTGGCGCTGGTTCCGTTGGTAACGCTCATTCTGTCCGTTGCCGAGGTCGTTCCCTATCTGAACCTGTTGCTGACCCGGCTCGAATTGCTGATTCAGGGATCGCTGCTGCCAAGCGGAACGGCGAGCACCATTTCCGGCGGCATCCTCCGGTTTTCGCACCGTGCACAGCAGTTGACCGTGGCGGGCATCGCCTTTCTGAGCATTACGGTCTTCATTTTGATGCACACCATCGAACGCGCCTTCAATCACCTCTGGCAGGTCAAGCCGCGTCCCTTTCTGACCCGTCTCAAGCTCTATCTTTTCGCAATGCTGGTGTGGCCTTTTGTTCTCGCCGCGGTGGCGGCGGCCATCTCGTTTGCCGTCACCGCCTCGCTTGGCTTCATCGAGGAGACGGAATGGATCCGCCGGATGACGTTCAAGTCAATATCAGTGCTTGTTCTCGGCCTGTTTTTTTCGTTTCTCTATTACGCGGTGCCGAATGCGCCAGTTTCAGGGCGCGGCGCATTGGCGGGCGGCCTGTTCGCCACGGTGGCCTTTGCATTCATGCAGAAGCTCTTCGAATGGTATCTGGCCAGTTCCGCGATCCTGAAGAGTGTTTACGGCGCTTTTGCGGCCTTCCCGGTTTTTTTGATCTGGCTGCACCTGAGCTGGGCCGTCGTCCTGTTCGGGGGGCTGATCGCCGCTACGACCTCTCGCCCGGCGCGACGCTAAAGACTTCGATACTCGAGGTCTGTTCGGTGAGCGCGGTCGGGTGCACCTCGCGTATCCCGAAATTGTCCTGCTCGACCAGCAGGATCAGGCTGCCCTGGTGCTCGTCGAGTTTGCCGGTTGCCGCGACCAATGCCGGCAGTTCCCGAAACGGCGGCATTTCCGGAAGGATCAGTGCCGAAAGATTGCCATCCTCGAGTTCAAGCGGCCGAATGACCTCGGCGGCAATCGCGTGCGAAGCCAGTTGCTGCACGCCGAGCTCGATGTGCTCCGGGTTTTCGGAAATTGCCCAGCGCACTATGCCGACATGCCAGTTCGGTGTCGCCTCGGCACGGTCACCCGTCGGCTGAACGGCAACGATGTCACCGACCCGCAGATGCGATGTCAGCCCGGTCATGTGCATCAGCGAATACCCTTCGGGGCTTTCGTTAGTGACCATCCATTCGCTGACCTGCCCCCCTTTTGCCGGATAGCGGATCAGTTGCCAGAGTTGTTCGAGTCCGGCGCACAGATTGACGCGATATGACTGGCGGCGGCGCGGATAGCGGCGCTTTGCCGGTTGCCCCCAGAACCTGCCGAGACGGCGCAGAACGCCATGCCCGGCCGGCGTGTCGGCAAAGGCGGGGAGTCCGAGGCTGCTCGCCGGCGCCCCCTGAGTCAGGGCGGACAGGCGTCCGCGCGTGTCGCGGGCGACGAGGTCGCAGGCGAAATAGAGGGCGAGGATATCGCTGGGCGGCGGGCGTCGCTCCAGGGCGTTGGCCGGAATGTCCTGATCGAGATCGAGCCAGAACACGCCGCCGCGATCCAGCGGTGGGGTTTCGAAAATGTCTACCGACTTGACGCAGGAGGCGATGTAGTCGGCGATGAATTCGAGTTCGACCGAACAGAAAGATGCCGGCTGGGCGATTGCCGCCAGAAGAATATGGATATAGAGCTGCTGGATGCTCGGTGCGCCGTCCGCGCCCGGTGTTTCAGCAATGCCGAGGCGGCGGGCGGTGCGGTAGGTGGCGTGTAATTTCTGCCAGATGCCGACGCCATTGGGTGCGGCGACCAGATGGCTGATGCGGATATGCCAGGCGATGCATTGCATGACCAGGCGGAGCGTATGTTGCGACGCATGTTGTGGCGCCGTACTCTGCGGGTCGAAGAGTTCTGAAAGGGTATTGAAGTAGTCCTGGATCAGTGTTTCCAGCAGTTCCTGGATAATGCCGATGCGTTGCCGCAGATTGCGCGAAACCGGAAGCCTGACTTCGTGGAGCGCTGGCAGTTCGGCGGTGACGACGCGTTCCACAT
>JBFZCS010000232.1:0-4302 GCA_041307825.1 Azonexaceae bacterium | reverse complement strand
GGTCAAGGCCGGCGTCGTCGCCGATTTCCAGCGCGCCAAGGGCGATACCGGTTCCCCGGAAGTCCAGGTTGCCCTGCTGACGGCCCGCATCAACGATCTGACCCCGCACTTCAAGGAACACAAGAAGGATCACCACTCGCGTCGCGGTCTGCTGCGCATGGTCAGCCAGCGCCGCAAGCTTCTGGATTACCTGAAGGGCAAGAACATCGATTCTTACCGTACCCTGATTACCCGCCTCGGTCTGCGGAAATAAAGCAGACAGAAGCTTCGAAAGAGCGGCCCGGAAACCTCCCGGCCGCTTTTTTCATTTGTTGTTGTGTCGTGTGTTGTCCATTGTGATGAGAGTGAAAGGAAAATATGTTTAATGTCGTGAAAAAGACCTTCGCCTACGGAGACCATCAGGTCACCATCGAAACAGGTGAAATTGCCCGCCAGGCTGGCGGTGCCGTATTGGTCTCGATGGAGGAGACTGTCGTTCTGGTGAGCGCTGTGGCAGCGAAATCGAGCAAGCCAGGCCAGGATTTCTTCCCGATGACTGTCGATTATCAAGAAAAAGCTTACGCCGCTGGTCGAATTCCCGGCGGCTTCCTGAAGCGCGAAGGCCGCCCCTCCGACAAGGAAACGTTGACCAGTCGCCTGATCGACCGTCCGCTGCGTCCGCTGTTCCCTGATGATTTCTACAATGAAGTCCAGATCATCGCTACCGTGATGTCGCTGAATCCGGAAATCGACGCCGATATTCCCGCGCTGATCGGCGCTTCCGCCGCGCTGTCGATCTCCGGCGTGCCGTTCAATGGGCCGATCGGTGCCGCGCGCGTCGGTTACATCGACGGCCAGTATGTTCTGTGCCCGACCCTGAGCCAACTCAAGGTTTCGCAGCTTGACCTCGTCGTCGCCGGTACCGAATCCGCCGTACTGATGGTTGAATCCGAGGCCCAGGAGCTCTCCGAAGAAGTCATGCTCGGCGCTGTTGTTTTCGGTCACACGGAAATGCGCAAGGTGATCAATGCCATCAACGAACTGGTTGAAGAGGCCGGCAAGCCGGAATGGGACTGGCAGGCACCGGCCAAGGACGAGGCGCTGGTCGCCCGCCTGAAGGAATTGTGCAGCGCCAAGCTGGAAGAGGCCTACAGCATCACCGTCAAGCAGACCCGCAGCCAGGCAGTCAAGGAAATCCGCGCCTTAGCCGTGGCCGCCCTGTGCCAGGGTGAGGCTGCGCCGGACGAAAATACCGTCGGCAACCTGTTCCACGAAATCGAAGCCGGCATCGTCCGTGGCCGTATCCTGAGCGGTGCGCCGCGTATCGACGGTCGCGACACGCGCACCGTGCGCCCGATCACGATGCGTTCCGGCGTCCTGCCGCGCACCCACGGCTCGGCGCTGTTCACCCGTGGCGAAACCCAGGCGCTGGCTGTCGCTACCCTCGGCACCAACCGCGACGAGCAGATCATCGATGCACTGGCCGGTGAATACCGCGACCGCTTCATGCTGCACTACAACATGCCGCCGTATGCCACCGGCGAGTGCGGCCGCTTCGGTACGCCGAAGCGTCGCGAGATCGGTCACGGCCGTCTGGCCAAGCGCGCGCTGCTGGCCGTGCTGCCGAAGCCGGAGGATTTTTCCTACTCGATGCGCCTGGTTTCGGAAATTACCGAGTCCAACGGTTCTTCCTCGATGGCTTCCGTCTGTAGCGGCTGTCTGGCCCTGCTCGACGCCGGTGTGCCGCTCAAGGCGCACGTCGCCGGTATCGCCATGGGCTTGATCAAGGACGGCAACCGTTTCGCGGTGCTGACCGACATCCTGGGCGACGAAGATCACCTCGGCGACATGGACTTCAAGGTGGCTGGCTCGACTGCCGGGATCACCGCGCTGCAGATGGATATCAAGATCCAGGGCATCACCAAAGAGATCATGCAGGTTGCGCTGGCGCAGGCTCAGGAAGCCCGCCTGCACATCCTCAACCTGATGCAGGAAGCGTCCGCCGGCCCGCGCGTCGAGATGTCCGCCTACGCACCACGTCTGTACACCTTCAAGATCAATCCGGAGAAAATTCGTGACGTGATCGGCAAGGGTGGCGCCGTGATCCGGGCACTGACCGAAGAAACGGGCACGACGATCGACATCCAGGAAGACGGCACGATCACCATCGCTTCTTCCAGCGCCGAGGCTGCTGCCGTGGCGCGCGCCCGTATCGATGCCATCACGGCGGAAGTCGAGATCGGCAAGATCTACGAAGGGACCGTGCTCAAGATTCTTGACTTCGGTGCGATCGTTTCCGTGTTGCCGGGCAAGGATGGTCTGCTGCACATCTCCCAGATCGCTCAGGAGCGCGTCAGCAAGGTCGAAGACTATGTCAAGGAAGGCCAGGTCGTGCGCGTCAAGGTTCTGGAAACCGACGATCGTGGTCGCGTCAAGCTGTCCATGAAGGCTGCCGCGGCGGAAGAGGGCACAGCCCATGCGGCGCCGGAGGCGGCAACGCAGCCGGAGTAAGTTCGGAGGTCCGCTGGCGCTTCCCGTGCAACCGGGATGCGCCAGCAGAGAACAAGCAAAAGGGCACCGGAAGGTGCCCTTTTCATTTTTGCCGGTTTTTGGCTGTCGACCGCAGCCAAGAGAATTTCCGTGGCAGGCAGTTAGCGCAAGGCGAATTACTTCGCCATCTGCCGTTCCTTCATCTCGTCCAGCGTCTTGCAGTCGATGCACAGCGTTGCCGTGGGGCGCGCTTCCAGACGCTTGATGCCGATTTCGACGCCGCACTTGTTGCAGAAGCCGTAATCGCCGCTTTCGATACTGGCCAGCGTCTCGTCGATCTTCTTGATCAGCTTGCGCTCACGGTCGCGGTTGCGCAATTCGATGGCGATATCCGTTTCCTGACTGGCCCGATCATTGGGATCGGCAAACACCGTGGCCTCATCCTGCATGGTGTGCACGGTGCGGTCGATGTCTTCGCTCAACTCTTTCTTGAGCGTCTCGAGAATCTTGCGGAAATGGGCAAGTTGCTTCGAGTTCATGTACTCCTCGCCTGCCTTCGATTTGTACGGCGGGAAATGCTTATGTAATAGTTCTTCGGCCATGTTGCTTGTGCGTCCCAGTGACGAAAAAGGCGATTAAATATCAGAAATCCGGGCCTCGGGCAAGAAAAGATTGTCGCGTGAATATAGGCCATTGATCTGGTGCGGGTTTCCGGGAGATGCTAGAATCCGTTTCCTCGTGTCGGGGCGTAGCGCAGCCTGGTAGCGCATCTGCTTTGGGAGCAGAGGGTCGTGAGTTCGAATCCCACCGCCCCGACCAATTACTTCCTGTTCTGCCCTCTGGTGCCCGTAGCTCAACTGGATAGAGCAGCTGCCTTCTAAGCAGCAGGTCGGGGGTTCGAGTCCCTCCGGGCACGCCAAATAACATACAAGAACCCGAATCCGTCGGAAAATATCGACCGCCAGCCCCAGGCTCTACTCCGTAACGGGAGCAAATACATGAACAGATCCACAAAGGCTACCTCCTGTCAGTTTGCATTTTATTTACCACGGCAGAATATTTGGCACGGATCGTCATCGTTTGATGCCTACCACAGGCGAGGTGCGCCCGTGATGCGGGAAATGAAGGGTAAAACCAGAGATTCTTATGGTCAACGGGCAAAACTTGCTCTTTTTTCAGAAGTTTTATGACAGGCCGTCCAGAAATCACGGCTTGTTCAGATAATTCCAAATTGGTGAATTAACCCAGTTCAGCGGGGTTTGCGGAATGTCCCAAGGTGTTGGCGGCCTGAATCAGGCCATCGAATATGGATTTAGCCAAGTCTTCGGGGAAATTGGCTGGTAGATCGGTGGCTACCTTGGCGATGGCTTGGGGGGTTCTGGCAATCAGTTCGTCGATAAGTGCAGGTGCATCTGGCAGACGGCAGCGTTGCGCTGTCTGTTCAAAGTGGTCGCGACGAATTTCTGACCATTTGTAATGGCGGTTTTTGCCGTCAATCGCCATGGCCATTTTGACCTTGAGCGAAGAAAGGCGCCCGGCGCCATGCCCCATGACCGGGTGCGCGGAAAGCACGTCGTAGCGAGGGGTCAGGCGGTAAAAGCCCTTCGACTCAACGAATATGCTGAAATTCTTGGCGTGACCATCGTTTGCGGCAAGCATCCAGAATAAAATCTGGGTTCGGAAGAAGTCGCGACGATCGACTTGTGCCTGACTTGATCCGTTGAGTTGATCGAGGATCGGACGAATCCCGGGGCCACCCTGGCTTTCGTACTTGATGTCTGGTGGGACGCCAAAGACCTGTGCAAAGTCCTCCTGAGGGAGACGAGATCGGAA
>JBFZCS010000231.1:0-3756 GCA_041307825.1 Azonexaceae bacterium | reverse complement strand
GAAATCGTCCTGCGGATCGAAGGTCAGCTTCGGCGTGAGGCCGGGATCGGCGACGTCGAGAATGCGGTCGAATTCCTGCTGGGCGCAGCTCGGATTGTCACGCAGCGTCTGCATCTGGTAGCTGGTCTCTGACCAGGCACGTTGCAGGTCGACGCGCTTTTCGCGCAGCACACGCTTGGCGTTGCGGGTGACGCGGATTTCGTCCCACTCGTTCAGGTGGCCGACAAAGTGGTAGGGCACGCCACAGGCACGCAAAATCGGCGTGACCTTCCCGCGGTCGGCGCGGCGGATCTGGATCAGGGCACCGAGTTCTTCGTTGAACAGCGCACGGACTATATTTTCGAAATCACGGCCGGCCAACAAATCAGGACGTTTTTCGGAGCCATCGCAATCCCCGGCCCCAGCGTCGTAGCAGATGCCGTCGAGATCAAGAGAAACACCACGACGGCTGGCGAAAGCCATTTCACAGGCAGCCGCGAACATGCCGCCGTCGGAACGGTCGTGATAGGCCAGTAGTAGGCCATCGCGATTCAATTTTTGTACTGCGTCGAACAAGCCCTTGAGCTTGGCCGGATCATCAACGTCCGGCGCATCGCTGCCGGTGGCGTTGTAAACCTGCGCCAGACAGGAGCCGCCGAGACGGTTTTTGCCGAGGTCAAGCAGCAGCAGTTCAGTTTCGCCCTGATCGACCGCCAATTGCGGGGTTTTTGTCTTTCTAACGTCGTCGACCGCAGCAAACGATGTGATGACCAGAGAAAGCGGTGAAACCACCTGTTTCTTGACGCCCTGATCTTCCCAGGCGGTGCGCATCGACAGCGAATCTTTGCCGACCGGAATCGAGACGCCAATCGCCTTGCACAGTTCGGAGACGGCAGCCACGGTGTCGAACAGGCGAGCATCCTCGCCCGGCACGCCACACGGCGCCATCCAGTTGGCGGAGAGTTTTACCTTGCCCAGTTCGCCGATGTCGGCGGCGGCCAGGTTGGTCAGCGCCTCGCCGATGGCCATGCGGCCGGAAGCCGGCGCGTCGAATACGGCCAGCGGGGTGCGCTCGCCCATGGCGAAGGCTTCGCCGAGGTAACCCTGGTAACCCATCGTCGTCACCGCGACGTCAGCCACCGGCACCTGCCACGGGCCGACCATCTGGTCGCGCGCCGTCATGCCACCAACCGAGCGGTCGCCGATGGAGATCAGGAAAGTCTTGTCGGCGATGGTCGGCAGACGCATCAGACGATAGGCGGCGTCCTTGAGTTCGATGGCGGTGGCGTCGAAGTAAACGAAGGTTTCCGGCTCGTGCTTGACATCACGCGTCATGCGCGGCGGCTTGCCCAAAAGGGCTTCCATTTCCATGTCGACCGGATTGACGCCGAAATGCGCGTCGGTCACGGTCAGGTGGCCGTCACCGGTCGCTTCACCAACCACGGCAAACGGGCAGCGCTCGCGCTCGCACATGGCCTGGAATTCGGCGATGCGGTTCGGCGGAATGGCCAGCACGTAGCGTTCCTGCGATTCGTTGGACCAGATTTCAGCCGGCGACATGCCCGGCTCTTCGGTCGGCACCTGGCGCAGGTCGAACACGGCGCCGACGCCGCCCGAATGGGCAAGTTCCGGCAAAGCGTTGGACACGCCACCGGCACCGACGTCGTGAATCGACAAAATCGGATTGTTCTTGCCCATCTGCCAGCAACGGTCGATGACTTCCTGGGCGCGGCGCTGGATTTCCGGATTACCACGCTGGACTGAAGCGAAATCCAGGTCTTCGGCATTGGCGCCGGCCGTCATCGACGAGGCAGCGCCGCCACCGAGACCGATCAGCATGCCGGGGCCGCCCAGTTGCACGAACTTGGTGCCGACCGGGAAGGTTTCATCCTTGAACGATTGCTCGGCCTGAATGCTGCCCAGGCCGCCGGCGATCATGATCGGCTTGTGGTAGCCACGCACGGTGCCGGCGACGTCCTGCTCATAGGTGCGGAAATAGCCGGTCAGGTTCGGGCGGCCGAATTCGTTGTTGAATGCTGCGGCACCAATCGGGCCTTCGAGCATGATGTCGAGCGCCGAGGCGATACGCGATGGGCGGCCGTAGGCGCGCTGTTCCGTCGTTTCCCAGGGCTGCACTGCATCGGGGATATTCAGGTTGGAAACCGAGAAACCGCAGAGGCCGGCCTTCGGCTTGGAACCCTTGCCGGTGGCGCCTTCGTCGCGGATTTCACCGCCGGAACCGGTGGCAGCACCGGGGAATGGCGAAATGGCGGTCGGGTGATTGTGTGTTTCCACCTTGGTCAGGATGTGGGTCAGCTCTTCCTTGTAGCTGTAGCCACGGTCGGCGTCCGGGTAGAAACGCTGAATGGTCGCGCCTTCGATGATCGACGAATTGTCGGCGTAGGCCATCACCGTACCCTGCGGGTGAGCGGCGTGGGTTTCGCGGATCATGCCGAACAGCGTCTTGTCCTTGGCTTCGCCATCGATCATCCAGGAGGCGTTGAAAATCTTGTGGCGGCAATGTTCGGAATTGGCTTGGGCGAACATCATCAGCTCGACATCGGTCGGGTTGCGGCCGGCGCTGGTGAAGACGTCGAGCAGGTAATCAATTTCGTCGTCGGACAGCGCCAGACCGAGCGAACCGTTGGCGTCAACCAGCGCGGTTTTGCCGCCTTTTTGGACGTCGACCGTAGCAAGGGGCTTAGGCGCGAAGTGGCGGAACAATTCGCCGGCAGCGTCGAAACCGGGCAGCACGGAATCGGTCATCCGGTCGTGCAGCAGGCCGGCAACGGTTTTCTTTTCGTCGGCAGACAGCGCTCGGCCACCCTTGACTACGACATGGAAGGCAATGACGCGCTCGATGCGCTCGATGGCATCCAGATCACAATTCAGGGCAATGTCGGTGGCCTTCGACGACCATGGCGAAATGGTGCCGATGCGCGGCGCGACGAGGAACAGTTCGCCGGGTTCAGCACCGGCTGCCTTCTCTTCCAGCAGCGTCGCCAGCTTGGCGCGCTCGTCGGCATTCAAGGCGCGCTTTTGCGCCACAACATGCCAGTAATCGGCCACCACCGATTCGATATCCGCCACGGCCGCGACCAGGCGGACTTGCAGGCGTTGCAGACGGAAGGCGGAAAAGGCGGCGTCGCCCTTGAGGCAAAGAATGTCGGCCATGGGAAGGTAGTTTCGCGTTTGGCGGGGAGGCCAGAATTATACCCGAGGGTGGTCCACCGCCGGGGTTCAGCGGAGGATAGTGGCACCCCAAAGAGGCCGGGCACGTAACGCTTTAGCCCCGAAAACCCCGATGATCCGATTAAATTTTCACAGCGTGTACCAAAAATACTACAGGCTTCCTGAAATTCTAACTTTTTTTCCTTTTATCAATTGGTTACCGAGTAATATTAATAACGCTATTTAAGTCAGGGGGAATACGGAATGCTAGTTAATCAGCAATTACACTTTCCATTGCGGGGAAGCGTCTTAGTTGGCGCTATTGCGATGATTTTTAGCGGCTTAGCGCAAGGGGCGGAGATCACGCCGACACAGGCGAAGGCACTGAAGGCGCAACTCAGCGAGCAAGCCAAGCGCATGGAAACCCTCCGGAAGCAACTGGCGGACGCTGACGCCAAGTTGCTGGAAATGCAACGGACGCTGGGTGTTGACGCTCCAGCCAAGACAGCAGCTGCCGCTACGCCGGCAAAGGCTGCGGAAACTCGACCTACCCAAGTGGCTCAGGCGGCCCCGGTTCAGCAGGCACCCACTGCTGAAAAACCGCCC
>JBFZCS010000230.1:0-2959 GCA_041307825.1 Azonexaceae bacterium | reverse complement strand
TTCTCCTTTTGCGTCCAGAACGGCTTTGTGGTGCCGAAGGTGAATTCACCCATCTCATTGGTGAACTGCTGGAACTCCGCTGCCATCTTGTCACGGTCTTCCTCGGGCGCTTCGGCGACCGTGGCCGCGATGGCCTGGTCGATCAGCGGCCGCACGGCCACGCCGTCGCCGGCAATCAGAGCGCGCAACTTCTTCTCGACCGTACGCGCTGCGCGGCGCAGGTAGCGCGTCGGCGTACCCGTGGTTTCGATGCGGTTGATGACAGTGTTGAATACATCGGCCACCGAACTGACCAGGCCGGGAATCGCCGAGTCCGGGCATTCGGTGTAGCAGTTGCCGCAGGCGGTGCAGTTCTCGGCGATCCATACCGGATGCTCGAAGCGGATGCCGGTCATGTCGCGGAACACGCCGGTGGCTGCCGGCATCAGGGCGGTGCCGATGAAGGGATCGACAAGGTTGTCCGAACCCTTGCCGGTCAGATAGAAGTTGCCGGTCTGTTCCCAGAAGCGGTGGATGTCGGCAACGCCGCCATCGCCGGCCGGCAACTGCTGCAACATGACCGGCAGGCCGGCATCCTTTTTGGCGAACTGCTTGCGCGTCACGCCGACCTGCTTGTCGGTGATTTCGGTCAACTCGGTATAGCCGCGTTTCACCACGCGCAGGTTGTCTGCCACCACGCGCGCACCCTTGCCGCCGAACTTGGCTTGCAACTGCGCCTCGATCGCCGCAAACAACGCGTTTTCGGTCAGGTTGGCATTCTTCATCGTCGGGCTGGCGGCAAAGAAGGCGCCCTGGAAGGCGATGCCCTGCATGCGCAGTTGCAGTTCGGCCGAACCGGCCTCTTCGCGCGCAACCTGGAAGGCGTCGATGTAGTAAACGTGAATGTCGTTGTCGACGATGAACTTCTGGGCCCAGACCGGGAAATTGGCCCAGGTTTCGTCGCCGAGGTTCGACTGGATAATGAAGTAACCGCCCTTCTTCAAACCGGACAGCGGGTTGGAGTGGCCAAAGACATTGGGGTCGGGCGAAAGCACGACATCGACGAAGGTGTATTCGCAGTTGATGCGAATCGGCTCCGGCGCCGCGGACAGGTAATAGGTCGTCGGCTGACCCTTCTTCTCGGAACCATATTTCGGATTGGCCTTGATGTCCCAGCCAAGCAGTTCGTAGAGCGTCATCGCCAGGTTCTTGCCGGTGGTGATGGCACCCCAGCCGCCCACCGAGTGCATGCGCACGGTGATCGCCCCCTTGGGCAGCAGGTTCGGGTTTTCGCTGCCGCGAATGCCCATCGCCCTGATCTGCGGGTATTTTTCCTGCAGATCCTGTTGATGAACCTCGTCCTTCGGATTGAGCGGGTCGCGGGCGAAGTCGATGGAAAGGTAGAAGAACTTGCGCTTCGCACCTTCGGGAAGCATGTTCTCGATGGCGCCGATCAGGCCTTCGGGCTGCAGGTCGCGCGAACCGAGGCCGTAACAACCTGAGTAGAGGCGCGGCATATCTCCGGTCGCGAATCTCGCATACTTCGGGAAGGGCCGCTCGTCGTCCGGCGCCATGCCGTTCTCGATGCATTTGATCAGCGTGGCACGTACTTCGCGCATCAACGGCAGATCTTCGGCCAACGGCTGGTCGGTACGCTCCAGCACGACCACGCCCTTCTTGCCGCGCAACACCTGGCCGAGCAGGTCGCCGGGGAATGGACGGAACATGGTCAGATTGACCACGCCGACCTTGAGATCGCGCGTCTCGCGCAGGTAGTCGGCGACGCATTCGGCCTGCACGATCATGCTGCCCATGCCGACGATGACGTAATCGGCGTCTTCCAGTTTGAAGGTCGCCACGCGCTGATAACCGCGGCCGGTGAGGCCGGCATATTCCGCGAAACAGCCATCGGTGATCGCTTCGATATGATCGAAGAAATACGGACGCTGGCCGGCGGTCGCCTGCATGTAGGCATCCTGGTTCTGCACGGCGCCCGACACCATGGGTGTATCGACGTCCCAGATCGCCGGTACGCGGCGGCGCTTCGGGCCATAGAGCATCACTTGCGCCGGAGTCGGCGTGTCGATGATGTCATCCGGACGGCCGACGAATTCCTCGATCAGTTCGCGCTCGGGCAACACGGCCGATTCGATCAGGTGCGTGGTCAGGAAGCCGTCCTGGCCGATGATTGCCGGCGTCAGCGACAACTCGGCGATCTTGCGGCCGATGAGGTTGAGATCGGCCGCCTCGGTGGCATTTTTCGCCATGACCTGAATGAAGCCGGTATCGTCGACGCAGTGGTAATCGTCGTGGCTGCAATGCACGTTCAGCGACGCCTTGGTGATCGCGCGGCACCCCATGTTTAGCACGTAGGGCAGGCGCTTGCCAACGGCGCCGTAGAGCGACTCGTGCATGAACGCCACGCCTTGTGCCGACGAAAAGTTGGTGGCGCGCAAGCCGGTCATCGCCATGCCGGCGGTGACGCCCGCGGCGGCATGTTCGGATTCGGGCTCGATGAAGATCAGCGGCTTGTCGGAAATGTTGATGTGCCCCTGAGCTACCGCCTCGGCCCAGTACTCGCCCATCTGCGTCGACGGCGTGATCGGGTAGGCGCCGGCGGCATCGGATGCTTCGCGCTCGACATGAATGACGGCGGTGTTGCCGTCGACGGCGTCGCGCACGCCCGGATACTTGATTTGCCGAGCAACTTCGCCGGTGTTTATGGCGGACGAGAACAGTTTCTTCAACATGACAAACTCCTTGGAAACTCAGTGCAACTGGGGCAGTGCATCCTGCCGCAGGATTTTCTTGGCGGCGACCCCCTTGGTCGCCTTGTTGGGAGACTCGAACCAGACGATGGCGCCGGTCGGACAGCGTTCGGTGGGGCCTTTGGTGGCCCAGGCATTCAGTTCGTAAACCACCGTTGCCAACTGGCCGTCGAGGCGCATCAGGCCGGGCGGTGCATCGGCCACGCATTTGC
>JBFZCS010000229.1:0-11807 GCA_041307825.1 Azonexaceae bacterium | reverse complement strand
CAGTCGCAGACGCAAAATATGCAAAAAAGCGGCGTCGACCGCAGCAACCTCGGGTCCCAGCAAACCGGCGGCCGCCGCAGCGTCGCTGAGGCGGGCGCTGGTATTGACCGGGCGGGCGCCGCAGGCCAGCGCGAAAATCCGCGCCGCATCGACGAAGATACGACTGCCGAACTTCTTCAGGTCGATCTGGTTCCCGGAAACGCCGCCGGCGGCGACCACTTCGCCCCGGAAATTGAGCGGAACCTGCGCCTGCAACGCGTTGGCGGCCATCAGGTGAAGAAAGGCGGTTGCCCCCGGGGTCAGCGACAACAGATGGCTGCGCAGGCTTTCGCCGAGATCGACGTCACCGTACAGCGGCCGCAGGTCGAAAAAGATGCTGGCATTGAGCAGCGCTTGCGGTTCCGGAACACGTACCCAGTCAACGAAGCGCTGCTTCCATTCGCTTTGCGACAGGCACCATTCCGGGTTGCCGGCCATGATGCCGCCGCTGCACAAGCTGAATCCGCAATCGGCGAGACGTCGATTGACATCCTGCGCGAAGGGCAGGAACAAGGCCCGCAACGCGTCGGCTTCATGATGATCGGTGGCGCTGAAGATCAGGCCGTTGTCCTGATCGCTGATGAAGGTCTGTTCGTGCCGCCCCTCCGAACCGAGCGCCAGCCAGCACCACGAACTGGCCGGGAGGCGATGACGGCGTGCGGTCAGTTCGATGACACGGCCAGAGAGCCGGTCGTTGAACGCCGAAACCAGACGCGTCAGCAAGCGGCCGCTCAGATCCCGCGCGGCGAGATCACGCAGGAAATCGCCGATCCGGCCGGCAAGCAACGGCGCCTCCTCGAGCGAAGCGAGGGCATTCAGCTCCTTTTCCAGGGCCAGTTGCCGGCGGCAGGGCAGGACGCTTTCCAGAGACCAGGGCACGTCAGTACTTGACCCGGGCAAAATAGGTCTTCTCGGAAGCTTCGAGCGCCTGACGGACCGTGACGATCCCCATTTCCTCGAGCAGCGGCACCATCTTCAGGAAAACCTCGGCCGTTGCCAGTGCGTCGCCAAGCGCGTTGTGGCGGCTTTCGATGCGAACGCCGAGGCGCTCCAGAATCACGTCGAGCTTGTGCGATTCCTGATTCGGATGGATAACGGCCGAAAGCAGCAGCGTATCGAGCACCGGCTGCGTAAAGCGGATGCCGGTGCGATCTTCCTTGAGTTGCAGGAAACGCATGTCGAAGGCCGCATTGTGGGCAATCAGCACCGTGTCTTCACAGAACTCGTGGAAGGCCGGCAGCACCAGGTCGATGTTTGGCTGGCCGCGCACCATGTCCTCGGTGATCCCGTGAATCGGAATCGATTCGGGCTTGAGCGGGCATTCAGGGTCGAGCAGCTGGTCGAATACCTCCTGGCGCAGCAGCCGGTTATTCACGATGCGGGCGGCGCCGATCTGGATAATTTCGTCGCCCTTGGACGGTTCCAGCCCGGTGGTCTCGGTATCGAAGACCGTGTAGGTCAGCTCGCTCAGCTTGCGGTCGAGGTCGATGGATTTGTCGGCGAAATTGAACAGGTCAAAGTCGTAATATTCCGGACGGCCGCTGGCGCGCGCGCGCTCTTCCTCATGCACCACCTCGGGCAAGGCGACCGGCAGCACGAAGCGGAAGAAGGCACGGTGGGCCGCCTTTTCGCGCTGGTACCAGATTTCGCCGCCATGCCTGTCGATGACTTCGCGCAGGCTGAGCGGTGTCGTCTCGCCGGCCGCCTGCATCGACTCCATTTCCCAAGTGTAGAAGGTCTCCGAGGACATCGCCGGACCGGCCCAGATCAGGTCGAGGTAGGCAAGCTTGCCTTCCGCCGAGAGCCGGAAACGCAGTTCGCGCGGCTCGTAGTGATCCTGCAGTTTGGAAGCCAGAAAGACCAGCGCAAAGACCAGCGAGAAGCTGTCAGCCTTTACCCAAAGGGCATCATCGAGTTCCTCGGTCTTGATCGTCAGCTTGAGCTTGTCCTCGATCCGGCGCTGGGCGGCGGCAATGACATCGATGCCGAGGATGTCCTCGAGCGGCCAGCGCGTCTTCATCGAATCCGAAAAATTCGCCATGGTCTGGTCGAGGCGCTGGCTCATGCCGGAAACCTCGTCGCCGACGATTTTCAGGAAACGCTCGCGCAGTTCGCCCTCCATGTCGGGGTAGTCGATCAGGTTGGTCACCGCCGCGCGGATGTTGCCGAGTGCCGCGCGACTGCCTTCGGTCAGCGAGTGCATAACCTGGTCGCGGCGCGCTTCCTGCTCGATGCTGCGCGTGATGTTCTCGACCGTCAGCACGTAACCGGACATCCCGTCGCCGCCCTCGCCCGCCGCCAGCACCGGAACCATCTGGACGCGCAGCAACTGGCCGCCGCGCAGCGTCGTGATGAAATTGGCCAGCGCCGCCTTGCCGGCTCCGAGTCGCTGCCGGATCACTTCCGTGGCGTGCAGTACCTGGTTCTTCTCGAGGATCGAGAAGATCGAGCGCCCGAGGCCGATCAGGGCGCCGCCGGAAACCGAGGTCGGCCCCTGCGCCAGCGCCTTGAACTGCAGGCGGGCGCGGTTGTTGTAGAGCAGGATGCGACCGTCGAGATTGCACACGACCACGGCTTGCGCCAGTTCCGACATCAGCGCCGCCAGACGGTTTTTCTCCTCCTCGACCGAGGCCTTGGCCGCGGCGATCTGGGCTTCGACATCGTCCATCAGGGCATCGCGCTGCTGCGCGAGATCGTTGGCGGCGCGCGCCAGATGCTGAACTTCGGGCGGCCCTTCCGGCGTCACCCGAAAATCGCGGTTGGCGCCGAGCATCAGGCGCAAGGTCTCGGACATGCGCATCAGCCCGTTGACGTACTGCTTGAACAGCTTGCTCAGCACCATCACGCCGAACGCGAAACCGAAGACGGTCATCATGACGCCGATCGGCAGGCGTGAAAGCAGCAACTGGCCCAGCAACTCGCGCTCGCTGTCCTTCATGTCCATCCAGACCAGCAATACAGTGATGATGAATGGCCCGGTCATCAGCAGGCCCAGCACGATCACTGCAAGTAAGAATCGGTATTTTGCCTTCATGGAGATCATCCGGATTGATGTACGGGCAGTTTTGGCCGTTGGCCGCGTCCCGAGGGTGAATGGTTCTGCGGCTCAGCTTCCCCGGTGGTAGCAGTCGTGAACCGCCCCGGCGCTCAGCGCGCCAGCATTGCCTTGACCTTGGCCACCAGATCCTTGGTCGAGAACGGCTTCGTGACATAGGCGTCGGCACCCAGCGCCAAGCCCTTGGCCACTTCGGTATCGCGCCCCTTGGCGGTCAGCATGACGATCTGCAGTCCGGCGCGCTGCGGGTCGGCGCGCAGGGCCTCGCAAACCTCGAAGCCGGATTTCTTCGGCATCATCACATCGAGCAGCATGAGGTCGGGATTGAAGCTGGCAGCCCTGGCCAGCGCCTCTTCGCCATCATTGGCGACGGCGACCTCGAAGCCTTCCTTCTTCATCAGGAATTCGAGCGAAATGACGATATTTGGTTCGTCGTCAACGATAAGGATCTTGTGCGCCATGAACTCATGTCTCCCCTGTTATTTTTTCCGGCGCCGGCAACGGCACCGTGAAGATGAATCTTGCGCCGGCGCCGGGCCGGCTTTCAACCCAGAGATTACCACCAAAGTATTCAACGATCTGCCGGCTGATCGGCAGACCAAGTCCGGTACCTTGCGGCTTGTCGGTCATCGCGTTGCCGCCCTGGCGGAATTTCTCGAAAATGACGAGGGACTCCTCGGCGCTCAGGCCGGGTCCGTTGTCCTCGACTTCGACACGCACCTGGCGAGCGTCGGCTGTCACGCGCACCTTGACCCGACCGGTTGCGCTGGCAACGAATTTCACGGCATTGGACAGCAGGTTGATCATGACCTGCGTCATGCGGTCACGGTCGGCCAGCACCACCGGCCCGTGCGCCGGGATCTCGCTCTCCAGCACCACCCCCTTGTCGCGGAAAAGCTGGCCGAGCGAGGCCATCGCTTCGCGCGCCACCTCGCCGAGATCGACATCCGCCGCCGTCCATTCGGCCCGTCCCGATTCCAGCTTGGCCATGTCGAGAATCTGGTTGATCAGCCGGGTCAGCCGTTCGGCCTCGTTGACGATGATGCCGAGAAAGCGCGTGCGGTCGGCGAGATCGAGCTCGGGATCTTCGTGCAACATTTCGGAAAAGGCGCGAATCGAGGTCAACGGCGTACGCAGCTCGTGGGTCACGGTCGAGATGAAGTCATCCTTCATGCGGTCGAGTTCGCGCAGGCGCTCGTTGGCTGCGCGCAGATCGGCGGTAGCCGCTTCCAGTTCCCGCGACTTGATTTCCAGTTCGCGGCTGTAGGCCCGCACCTGGGTAGCTTCGTCGAGAATGTCCAGAACCTCGTCGAGACCGAGGCTTTCCTCGCGCGCGACCGAAGCGACCATGACCCGGGCGCTGGCCGAACCGATCGCCCCCGACAATTGCGCCTCGGCAAAACGAACAAACTCGGCATCGGCCGGCAGCGCCTTCCAGTCCGCGGCGCCGTGCGCCGCAGCAAAGACGGCCAGTTGCTGACGCGCCCTGAGCGGGCCAAGGAAGCGCTCGAGCAGGCTGACCAGTTCATCGACCGAAGCGTTACCGCGCCACAGACGCGCATCGCTTCCCTGCTCGCTATGTCGGTAGACGTCAACGAAGCGTTCGGCCTGCGCCGCCTCAAGGGCATCCGGCTGCGAGTTCAGCGAGACCAGCACGTATAGCCCGATATTGGCGAACAGGCTCCACCACAGGCTGTGCGAGATCTCGTCGAGGCCGGAAAGACCGAACAGCGCCTGCGCCTTGAGTGCGCCGATTCCCCACAGGCCCTGCTCGACAAAGCCCGGGTCGATCCAGCCCGACCTGGCGAAGGATGGCAACAGCAGGGTGTACAGCCAGACGGCGAAGCCGCCGAGCAGCCCGGCCACCGCGCCGGCACGGGTGCCTTGCTTCCAGTACATGCCGCCGAACATCGCCGGCGCGAACTGCGCCACCGCGGCAAAGGAAATCAGCCCGATACCGACCAGCGCATAGGCCTCGCCGGCGGCCCGGAAGTAGATGTAGCCAAGCAGCAAGATCAGCACGATGGCGGCGCGCCGGATGCCGAGCAGAATGCCGGACAGGTCGCGCCGCTCGCTGACGCCGAACCTGCGCAGGCGCAACAGCCAGGGCATGACGAGGTCGTTGCAGACCATGGTCGACAGCGCGATGGTCTCGACGATGACCATGCCGGTCGCCGCCGACAGTCCGCCGATGAAAACCAGCAGGGCCAGCGCCTCGGCGCCGCGCGACAACGGCAGGGTCAGGACGAAGGTATCGGGGTTGAAACTCTGACCCTCGAAATGCAGCAGGCCGCCAAGCGCCAGCGGCAGGACGAAGATATTGATCAGTACCAGATAGAGCGGAAAAAGCCAGACGGCGCGCCGGACATGCGACTCGTCGACATTCTCGACGACGATGATCTGAAACTGGCGCGGCAGGAAAATGATGGCGAGACCGGAAAGCAGGATCAGCGCGGTCCACGTGCCGGAACGGCTCGAATCCAGTTGCAGCAGGCGGGCCAGTTCGGGCGCCGCCGCGGCGCGCTGGAATAGCTCGGTGAAGCCGCCGAACATGCCGTAGGTGACGAACAGGCCGACCGCCAGGAAAGCCAGCAACTTGACCACCGATTCGAAGGCGATCGCCGCCACCATGCCTTCATGACGCTCGGTCGCATCAAGGTGGCGCGTGCCGAACAGGATGGTGAAAACGGCCAGTAATGCGGCAATCACGAAGGTCGAGTCGAACATCGGCGGCATGAAGCTGGCGCCCGAATGGTCGAGCAGAACTTCCAGGCTGGCGGACACCGCCTTGAGCTGCAGGGCAATGTAGGGCACGACGCCGATCACCGCGATCACCGTCACCAGGCCGGCCAGCAGCTGGCTCTTGCCGTAGCGCGAGGCGATGAAGTCGGCGATCGAAGTGATGCGCTGCGCCTTGCTGATGCGGATCATCTTGATGATGACGCCGACGAACAGCAGCATCAGCGTCGGCCCGATATAGATCGTCAGGAACGACAGGCCGCCCGAGGTGGCGCGCCCGACACTGCCGAAGAAGGTCCACGACGTGCAATAAACGGCCAGCGACAGAGCGTAGACATTGGCCGTGATGATCGATCTGCCAGCATCCGCCCGCGCATCGCCGAAGCGGGCGACGGCAAACAGCAGCCCGAGATAAGCCGCCGACAGCAATAGGATGAAGCCGGCTGACAGCACCTACTTGCCTCGCCGCTCGGCAACGCCGGCCGCCAGCACGATAAGCAGGGTCCAGACCCCGAACAGGTAGAGAAAGCTGGCGGGAATCCCGTTCCAGCTGCCGCTCGGCAAGCTGAGCAAGGGATAGGTCAGCAGCGGTATGCCCAGTAGACCGAGCGCCGCCAGACGCTGCCGCAGCGGATTTCCACGCTTCATGTGCCGCCCCCCGAAAAGAAAACGGCCGGCACGCCAAGCGCGCCAGCCGTCGTTGGCAAGCACTTCAGGACCACACGGAGGGGCACCTTATGGGCGACCATCGTCTCCTCCTTGCCCTTGTTCATTGGAAGCGGCACGGCAAGCGCGCCGCCTCCCTGAAACGATCCGGAATCAGCCCTTGAGCTGTTCCAGGATCGCCGGATTTTCCAGCGTAGACGTGTCCTGCGTCAGTTCCTCGCCCTTGGCCAGGCCACGCAGCAGACGACGCATGATCTTGCCCGAACGGGTCTTCGGCAGGTTGTCGCCGAAGCGGATGTCCTTCGGCTTGGCGATCGGTCCGATCTCCTTGCCCACCCAGTTCTGCAACTCCTTGATGATCCGCGCCGCGTCGTCGCCGGTCGGACGCTGGCCCTTGAGCACGACGAAGGCGACGATGGCTTCACCGGTCAGGTCGTCCGGACGGCCGACGACGGCAGCCTCGGCAACCATCGGGTTGGCAACCAGCGCGGATTCGATTTCCATGGTGCCCATGCGGTGACCGGAAACGTTCAGCACGTCGTCGATACGGCCGGTAATGGTGAAGTAGCCGGTGTCCTTGTCGCGGATCGCGCCGTCGCCAGCCAGGTAGTACTTGCCCTGGAAGTCTTGCGGATAGTAGGACTTGACGTAACGCTCGTCGTCGTTCCAGATCGTGCGGATCATCGACGGCCACGGCTTCTTGCAGACCAGGATACCGCCCTGGCCCCACGGCAGATCGGCGCCGGTCTCATCGACCACGGCGAACTGGATGCCCGGGAACGGCAGGGTGCAGGAACCCGGCACCAGCGGCGTGGCGCCCGGCAGCGGGGTGATCATGTGACCACCGGTTTCGGTTTGCCAGAAGGTATCGACGATCGGGCAACGGCTGCCGCCGACATTCTCGTAGTACCAGGTCCACGCCGCCGGGTTGATCGGCTCGCCGACCGAACCGAGGATGCGCAGCGAAGACAGGTTGTAGCTCTTCGGGTGGATCGCCGGGTTGTTGTCGGCGGCCTTGATCAGCGAACGGATGGCGGTCGGGGCGGTGTAGAAGATGGTGACCTTGTGGTCCTGGATCATCTTCCAGAAACGGCCGGCGTCCGGGTAGGTCGGCACGCCTTCGAAAACGACTTCGGTGGCGCCGCAGGCCAGCGGGCCATAGGTGATGTAGGTGTGACCGGTGACCCAGCCGATATCGGCCGTGCACCAGAAGATATCCGACGGCTTGATATCGAAGGTCCACTTCATGGTCATGATGGCGTGCAGCAGGTAGCCGCCGGTGGAGTGCTGGACGCCCTTCGGCTTGCCGGTGGAGCCGGACGTGTAAAGCAGGAACAGCGGATGCTCGGCTTCGACCCATTCCGGCTCGCAGACGTCGGATTGGTTGGCAACGGCGTCGTGCAACCAGGTGTCGCGACCGGCAACCATATTGACTTCAGCGCCGGTGCGCTTGAAGACGATGACGTTCTTGACCGATTCGCAGCCACCCATGGCGAAGGCTTCGTCAGCGATCGGCTTGAGCGGGATGGCCTTGCCGCCGCGGAACTGGCCGTCGGAGGTGATCAGGGCAACAGCGCCGGCATCGTTGATGCGATCGCGCAGCGACTGGGCGGAGAAGCCGCCGAAAACGATGGAGTGGATGGCGCCGATCCGGGCGCAAGCCTGCATGGCGCAGATGCCTTCAACGGTCATCGGCATGTAGATGACGACGCGGTCGCCCTTCTTGACACCCATGCCACGCAGGGCGTTGGCGAACTTGGCGACCTTGGAGAGCAGTTCCTTGTAGGTGACCTTGGTCACTTCGCCATTGTCGGCTTCGAAAATCAGGGCAACCTTGTCGCCCAGGCCAGCTTCAACCTGACGGTCGAGGCAGTTGTAGGAAACGTTCAGCTTGCCGTCGGCAAACCATTTGAAGAAGGGGGCATTGGACTCGTCCAGTACCTGGGTGAACGGTTCCTTCCAGGTGATCATTTCACGGGCATGCTTGGCCCAGAAACCCGGGTAATCTTCCTCGGCTTCCGCGCACAGCGCCCGGTAGGCGTCCATCCCCGAAACCGCGGCGTTCTTGACCATCTCGTCAGACGGATAAATCAGCTGCACGGACTCATTCGACATATTCTTCTCCTCTGCGGTACTTCGCAATCACGTTGAAAAACCGACCGGACCCCGGGAAATCCGGGTCTGTGTAAAGCCGCGCAAGCCGGGAAACGATCGCTTCCTGCTCGCCAACGGTAGCGCGACATTAGACGGCCATATTCTTACAAAGCCCTTACGAAATCACGCTGCGCCGCAACAAAGCGGCAACCTGATCGTCGCAGTCGGCATGATAGACTTTTGCCTTCCTCATTTTCCGTAGCCAACGATGAATTCACTCGTCAAACCCCTAGAGACCTTTATCTTCGCCAGCCGCTGGATCCAGGCGCCGCTCTACCTCGGCCTGATCGTCGCCCAGATGATCTATTGCTGGCTGTTCATGGTCGAACTGAGCCACCTCGTGCATGGCGCCTTCACCGGCAGCAACTTCACTGAAGTCGAAGTCATGCTGGTCGTGCTCGGCCTGATCGACGTCGTGATGATCGCCAATCTGCTGGTCATGGTGATCATCGGCGGCTATGAAACCTTCGTTTCCCGCCTCGACCTCGAAGACCATCCCGACCAGCCCGAATGGCTCTCGCACGTCAATGCCGGCGTGCTCAAGATCAAGCTGTCGACGGCGATCATCGGCATTTCGTCGATCCACCTGCTCAAGAGTTTCATTAACGCGGGGAACCTGTCCGAGCACACCCTGCTCTGGCAGGTCGTCATCCACGTCGTTTTCCTCATCTCTGCCGTGGCCATGGCTTTCGTCGACAAGTCCATGACCCAGACCCTCGCCCTGCAACATCAAAAACACCACTGACCGGGAGTCGCGCATGACCGCCATCAAGCAGGAAGACCTGATCCAGTCCGTCGCCGATGCCTTCCAGTACATCAGCTACTACCACCCGCTCGATTACATCAAGGCGCTGGGCGAAGCCTACGAGCGCGAGGAATCCCCCGCCGCCAAGGACGCCATCGCGCAGATCCTGACCAACTCGCGCATGGCTGCGGAAGGTCACCGCCCGATCTGCCAGGACACCGGCATCGGCATGGTATTCATCAAGGTCGGAATGCAGGTCACCTGGCCGGATGCGACGATGAGCATCCAGAAGATGATCGACGAAGGCGTCCGCCGCGCCTACGGCAACCCGGACAACCCGCTGCGCGCCTCGGTGCTGGCCGACCCGGCCGGCGCCCGCAGGAACACCAAGGACAATACCCCGGCTGTCGTCCACTTCGAAATCGTCGAAGGCCACCACGTCGAGGTCATCTGTGCCGCCAAGGGCGGCGGTTCCGAAGCCAAGGCAAAGTTCGCCATGCTCAACCCGTCCGACGACCTGGTCGACTGGGTGCTGCACAAAATCCCGGAAATGGGCGCCGGCTGGTGTCCGCCCGGCATCATCGGCATCGGCATCGGCGGCACGCCGGAAAAGGCCATGCTCCTGGCCAAGGAGTCGATCATGGCGCCGGTCGACATCCATGAACTGAAAGCCAAGGCAGCCACTGGCGCCAAGCTGACCCGCCCGGAAGAACTGCGCCTCGAACTGATGGAAAAGATCAACGCGCTCGGCGTCGGTGCCCAAGGCTTGGGTGGCTTGACCACCGTGCTCGACGTCAAGGTGCTGGACTACCCGTGCCACGCCGCCAACCTGCCGGTCGCTTTGGTGCCGAACTGCGCGGCGACCCGCCACTGCCATTTCCACCTCGACGGCTCCGGCCCAGCCAAGTTGGAGGTGCCGAAGCTGGAAGACTGGCCGGCCGTCACCTGGACGCCTGATCTCAAGTCCGCCACCCAGGTCAACCTGAACACCCTGACCAAGGAAGAAGTCGCTGCCTGGAAGCCGGGCCAGAAGCTGCTCCTCAACGGCAAGATGCTGACCGGCCGCGATGCCGCGCACAAGCGCATCGCCGACATGCTGGCCAAGGGCGAAAAGCTGCCGGTCGACTTCACCAACCGCGTCATCTACTACGTCGGCCCGGTCGATCCGGTGCGTGACGAAGTCGTCGGCCCCGCCGGCCCGACCACTGCGACCCGCATGGACAAGTTCACGCGCATGATGCTGGAGCAGACCGGCCTGATCTCGATGATCGGCAAGTCCGAACGTGGTCCGGTCGCCATCGCGGCGATCAAGGACAACAAGTCGGCCTACCTGATGGCCGTCGGCGGTGCCGCCTATCTGGTGGCTAAAGCCATCAAGTCGGCCAAGGTCGTCGGCTTTGCCGATCTGGGCATGGAAGCCATCTACGAATTCGACGTCGAGAACATGCCAGTCACCGTGGCGGTCGACTCCTCCGGCACTTCGGTTCACAACACCGGGCCGAAGGAATGGCAGATCAAGATCGGCAAGATTCCGGTCAGCACCTGATTCCAGACCCTGACGCCGAATCGCCTAGCCCCCGCCAGCCGGGGGCTTTTTCATGCCTGGAGATTGCCGTCTGTTGCGGTCGACCCGCAAAAACCGGCAAAAATCACCATTGGAAAATCAACGAATACGTTCCAGCCGGCCATTCGTAACACGAACGCGTTCACCGGCCCATACCGGTGGCTGGGTATCCTGCTCGATATTGGCATTCGTACCGTCATCGAATCGCACATTGACGACCCACACCGTCGAGGTGCCGCTGGTCATGCGGTTACCCACCACCGCCCCGCCGGCGGCACCACCCACCGTAGCGAGCGTGCGCCCCCGGCCCTGTCCAACCTGATTGCCGAGCACACCACCGACGACCGCACCGCCGACAGTACCGAGGGTGGAACCGGAAGTCGGCACAGCCTGCGTGCGAACGGATTCAACCGTGCCAACCCGGCCTTCGAACTGGCCTGCGGGGCTGCCGGTTTGTGCTTGCGCCGTCGCAGCCAGCGGACCCACGAGACTCAAGCCAAACACAAGCGCGCCGATCAGGGTATTAGGTTTCATAGCGTAATCCTTCCAAGAAAAGAGATTTTTTCAATCGTTCATCCGACGCCGAGAGAAAGGAGCGATCCTTCTCGGATTCGCGATGCTAGCATGCCTTTCCGCAAGCCATGCCCCCGGCCAAGGCACCACATGGCCCAGACCGTGTAAAAACGCGGAGCGAATTTGGCGGTAGCGGTGCGGCGGTTTGCCAGTTAGGGTTGGAATTGCCAAAGTATTTTGACGAGGCGGAGGATGGAGGCCACAAAAGGTCCTTCTCAGGCCCTCATGGCCTCGATCAGCGCCCCGCTACCCAGTATTTTCATCACGCGCTT
>JBFZCS010000228.1:0-9717 GCA_041307825.1 Azonexaceae bacterium | reverse complement strand
CGGCACTTCCATGGTGATGGCGCCGCGCTGGGCCAGACAGAAGGCCTTGTTCTTCTTGAACTTCTTGATGCAGGAGAAGATGTAGTCCCAGCGCCCGGCGTTGAGGCCGGCGGAGTGGTTGCGCAGTTCGTAGAGGATTTCTTCCATCTCGAAGGTGGCGAGGATGGTTTCGACCAGCACGGTGGCCTTGATGGTGCCTTGCGGCAGGCCGATATGATCCTGGGCCATGACGAAGATGTCGTTCCACAGACGGGCTTCGAGGTGGCTCTCCATCTTCGGCAGGTAGAAGAAGGGGCCAGCGCCGCGCGCGATCTGCTCCTTGGCGTTGTTGAAGAAGACGACGGCGAAGTCGAAAATGCCGCCACCGACGCGCTGGCCGTCGACCAGCACGTGCTTCTCGTCGAGGTGCCAGCCGCGCGGACGGATCTGCAGCGTGGCGATCTTGTCGTTCAGCTTGTATTCCTTGCCGGCTTCGTTCTTGAAGCTCAGTTCGCGGCGGAGTGCCTTGAACAGGTTCATCTGGCCGACGATCTGGTTGTCCCAGTTCGGGGAATTGGAATCCTCGAAGTCGGTCATGTAGGAATCGGCGCCGGAATTGAAGGCGTTGATGATCATCTTGGCCTCGACCGGGCCGGTGATTTCGACGCGGCGGCAGTGCAGCGCGGGAGGCACCGGTGCGACCTTCCAGTCACCTTCGCGGATGTGCTTGGTCTCCGGCAGGAAGTCCGGCATTTCGCCGGCGTCGATTCGCGCCTGGCGCGCGACGCGGGCCTTCAACAGTTCCTGACGGCGACCATCGAAGGCGCGGTGCAGCTTGGCGACCAGGGCCAGCGCATCATGCGTCAGAACGGATTCGTAACCGGGCTTGATCGGGGCGGTAATGTGCACGCCAGCAGGCAGGTTCAGGCTCATGGGATCTCCAGATAAAAGGTGAATTGGTGCAACGCCGCAAATTCTATTGATATTCCGCTTCGACAAAAAGACGGCTAGAATCAATTCATCTTTTACATAAAGTATCAAATGGATCGCCTGAAACAGATTGAAGCCTTCGTGTCGGCCGCCACGCGCGGCAGCCTGTCCGCCGCCGCGCGGGCGGAGGGGGTGACGCCGGCGATCATCGGCAGACGCCTCGATGCACTGGAGGCGCGGCTCGGCGTCAAGTTGCTGCTGCGCACCACGCGCAAATTGACCATCACCTTCGAGGGTCAGGCGTTTCTCGAGGATTGTCAGAAGGTGCTGAACGAGTTCGCCAACGCCGAAGTCGCGGTGTCGCTGGGCGGCGTCCGGGCGACCGGCCAGCTTCGGGTTTCGGCGCCCCTCGGCTTTGGCCGGCGTCATGTTGCGCCGCTGGTCGGCGAATTCATGCAGGCCAATCCGGAGGTGACGGTCAGCCTTGATCTCAGCGACCGTCTGGTCGATTTGCTCAATGAAAATATCGATTGCGCGATCCGCATTGGCGAATTGACCGATTCCAGCCTGGTCAGCGTTCGCCTGGGCGAGATGCGTCGGATGGTCGTCGCCAGCCCGGCCTATCTGGTGGCGCACGGGGTACCGCGCGCGCCGGCCGATCTGGCCGCCCACGAATGCCTATCGCTCGGCCAGCAGCGCGGCTGGATGTTTCGCGATCCGCAATCCGGCGAGGTCGATACCGTCAAGGTGAGCGGCAGCTTTGAATGCAACGATGGCGCCGTGCTGCATGAGTGGGCGCTGGCCGGTCGAGGCCTAGCCTGGCGTTCGCTGTGGGAAGTCGGGCAGGATTTGAAGGAGGGCCGGCTGACGTCGGTGCTCGACGCCTGGCAAGTGCCGCCGATGGGGATTTATGCCGTCTTTCCGCAGCGCCGACACCTGCCGCTGCGAGTACGGCTGTTCATCGATCTGCTGAAGGAAACCTACGGGCGGCCCAGTTACTGGGAATTGCGCTGAAATTGGTATGAAAAAACCGGTCTACCGCATCCTTGGCCTGTGTTCGGTTGGCCTGGGCATCGCCGGCGCTTTTCTGCCGCTGCTGCCGACAACGCCTTTCCTGATCCTTGCCGCCTATTTTTTCGCCCGCTCGCACCCCGAGTGGGAGGCGCGCCTGCTGGCGCATCCCGAGGTCGGTCCGGCGATTCGCGCCTGGCGCGACCACGGCGCCATTCCGCGCGTGGCCAAGCGGCTGGCCGCGCTGTTGCTGGCAATCAGCGCCATCGGCGGCTGGCTGACGCTGCCCGAGCCGTGGTGTTACGTGCCGGCGGCAGTTGGTGTACTGGTCCTGTCGTGGATGTGGACGCGACCGAGCGTCTAGTGCTTGAGCGCGTCGGAGACGGCGCGCCAGGCCAGCAATTTTTGTTCGAATGAACGCCCGGCGTGGGCCGGGCTGGTCGACGGCAGGCGGTTAAAGGCGATTTCCCGTTCCGGCATGGCGAGTTTGATGTGCCGCCGGAAGCAGCTTTCGGCCTTGGCGCCGTTGAAGAAGACGTGACGGATCGCCGGGTGTCCGGCGAGGAATCCGGCCAGGTCGTTGGCGACCAGTGTGTCATCTTCGATGGCCGAATCCAGGCTGCCATGGCGGCGGCAGGAATACAGCACGTCCCACACGGCAATGCGAACCCGGCACAGCGCGGCAGTCCGTGCCGGATAATCCAGCTGCGGCGGGAAACCCAGCAACTCGCCCATGATCGGCCAGAAGGCGTTGCGCGGGTGCGCGTAATACTGGTTGGCGGCGAGCGAGGCCAGCCCCGGCATGCTGCCGAGGATCAGGATGCGGACGTCGGGCCTGGCAATGGGCGGAAAGCTGCGGGCGCGGTCGGACACTGTTCGGGTGAGTGGACGGAAGTTAGCGGAAATCGTGCCCGAAACAACCGTCGACCGCGCCGCGTCCGGAAGGGATACCGTCCATGGTGCCAAGGACATAAAGCAAGTCCCCTGGCGGGACGGCAAGTGGAATTTTTGTCATGAATTGCCGCCAAGGCTGGCCTGAAACTGCTCGATGGTTCCCGGCTCGCCGAAATAGAACCCCTGGAAGGCCTTGCAGCCGCAGGCGATCAGCGTTTCCCGCTGGGGCGCAGTCTCGACTCCCTCGGCGATGATGGTCAGATTGAAAAAATGGCCCAAGGCGATGATGGTTTCGGCGATCGCGGCATCGTTGGGGTTGCTGTTGATGTCCCGGACAAAGCTGCGGTCGATCTTGATCTGGTCGAGCGGGAGCTGTTTCAGGTAGCTCAAGGATGAATAGCCGGTGCCGAAATCGTCCAGCACCAGGCCGACGCCGAGCTTTTCCTTGAGCGGTCGCATGTGTTCGATGGTGCTGCCGATATCCTCGAGGAGCAGCGATTCCGTGATTTCCAGCTTCAGGTGGCTACCCGGTGCGCCAGATTCAGCGATGGCGCGCGCCACGCTATTGACGAAATCGATGTCACGGAATTGCAGCGCGCTGACGTTGACCGCCAGCGTCAGATGCGCGGTGTCAGGATTTTTCTGCCACAGAGCAAGCTGCCGGCAGGCCTCGGTCAGCACCCATTGCCCGATCGGCAGGATCAGCCGGCTTTCTTCGGCAATACGAATGAATTCGTCAGGTCCGACGAGGCCACGGCTCGGGTGTTGCCAGCGGATCAGCGCTTCGGCACCAAAGACTTTGCCGGCGCTATCGACCTGGGGCTGGAAGTAGAGTTCGAACTGACCCGCCTGCAGCGCATTCCGCAGTTCGCGCTCAACGCTGGCCCGCCGTTCGATTTCGGTTTGCATCGACGGGTCGAAGAAACGCAGGGCGTTCTTGCCGGCGGCCTTGGCTTTGTACATGGCCATGTCCGCCGATTTGAGCAGGCTCTCGACCGTTTCACCGTCGTCCATGAAAGGAATGGCCCCAATGCTGGCGGTGCAGTGGTAGGAAACATCGCCAAATTGATAGGGTTTATCCAGCGCTTCCAGCATGTTCTGGGCGATCAACTTGATCTGGGCGATCGCGCCGTGGATGTCCTGGCTCAATTCTTCAAGGAGGATGACGAATTCGTCGCCACCCTGACGGGCGACCGTATCGTTGGCCCGAACCGATGCGCTCAGACGCTGGGCAACTTCACGCAGCAGGAGATCGCCAATGGCATGACCCATGGAATCGTTCAACATCTTGAAATTATCGAGATCGATGAACAGCAGGGCTGCGTAGCGGCGGTGGCGGGCGCCCGAGAGCAGCGCCTTTTCCAGGCGTTCATTGAGCAGGCGTCGATTCGGCAGGTGGGTCAGCGGATCGTAGAAGGCGAGGAACTGGATCTGTTGTTCGGCCTCCTTGCGCTGGGTGAGGTCGAGATAGGAGGCGACAAAATGGGTGATTCGGCCTTGGGCGTCAGAGACCGCCGTGATGCTCAACCATTCCGGGAAGACGTCGCCGTTTTTCCGGCGATTCCAGATTTCGCCGCGCCAGTGTCCATGCGCCTCCAATGACGCCCACATTTCCCGGTAAAAATCATGTTCGTGGTGGCCGGATCTGAAAATGGCCGGTGTCTGGCCGATCACCTCCTCGGCCACGTAGCCGGTCGTTTCGGTAAAGGCATGGTTGACGCGGATAATGCGCTTGGCGGCATCGGTGACGAGCATGGCTTCCTGGGTTTCGAAGGCGATGGCCGAGATGCGCATCTGTTCATCGGACTTGCGCGACTCGGAAATATCCTGGAAGACCACGACCGCCCCGTCGTTGTGCTTGTCGCGTAGCGGCGTTACCGAATAGCGGACCGGAAAACCTCCCCCGTCTTTCCGGAAAAACCATTCCTCGCCCCGCCGCTTGCGGCCGTCGTGCAGGGTCAGATAGATCGGGCATTCGCTGTTCGGGTATGGCGAGCCGTCGGGACGGTGGTGATGGAACAACAGGTGCTGATCCGTGCTGATGACTTCCTGGCGCGTCAAGTCAAGGATTTCGAGGGCTTTGGGATTGACGAAGCTGCAGTGCCCGCGGCGGTCGATCACGTAGAGCCCTTCGCCAAGGCTGTCGAGCAACGAGGCACGTTCGCGCAGGCTGGCAGCGACCTGGCGTTTCGAGCGGATCAGGTAAACCACGGCCAGCAGCATCAGAATCAGCAGGATGCCCAGGCTGGCAACGACCGTTGTGGAATATTTCGCGATGATGTCGCGGAGGCCGAAATACGCCAGGCGATTCGGGTGGGCATCCAACTCCAGCAACAACGATTCGAGCGCGCCATAGTCGGCGGGTGGCGAGAAACCGTAAAACTTGCCGGCCAGCGCCGCCGGATCATCCGGTTTGATCTGCAGCAGCGCCATGACCACAGCCTTGACCAACGCTTCCGGCACATGACCCGATGCCAGGAATGGCCACTCGGGGCAGAGCGCCGTGGAGCGCCGCAAGGGGAAATCCGGATCGTATTGCGGGTTGATGACCTTGATCGCGCTGGCATCCAGCTTGCCCTCGTCGATCATCGATTCGATCAAGCCGGTGCGGACGAAGCCGACGTCCACCTGATTGTTCACGACCTGCCGGATGACTTCGTCCTGTGACTGGCCGGTGAAGGTGATGCCTTTGAGGTCGTCGGGCAGGTTTATTCCAGCTTGCAACAAGGTCCATTGCTGGAGCCGATAGGCGGCGAGTGAGTTCTGGTGCGGTGCCGCGACTGTCCTCTCCCGAAGGTCGGCAAGTTCGCGGATGTCCCCACGCCCGCTGCGGGTCACGATGACGCCGCCAATTCGGGATACCGGAAGGCCCCCGGCGAGTGGCATCAGGGTAGCCACCGCCGCCAGGCCATGGCGCGTGCGCAGCATCACGTAATGCTCGGGCTGGGTCAGGACGAAGTCGATTTTCCCGCCTTCGACGGCGTGGTTCAGGTCGTCCAGGTGCAGTGGAACCAGCTCGAAGCGGCGGCTGGAAATCTGCTGGTTCAGGTGCTCGGCAAGGGGCGCCCATTGTTGCCTGGTCGCTTCGATATCGCGGAAGGAAAGAACGCCAATGCGCGCAGTATATTCACTGCCAATGCTGGCCGGTGCGGACAGCCAAAGTGCCGCGATGAAACAAAGGCGGAAAAGTGCAAGCAGAGTGCTGGTTGTTTGGGGTAATGCCTGCAATTTCTGCTCCTGAGGAAGCGCTTGGTGGCACCAAAAAACGTTTAGCTTGATACTCTATCAGCATGTTGACTTCTTGAGGCGTCTTCCGGATGGAGTCCCGCGGGAAATGCAGTTTATCCAGTGCTTCCGGGCAACAAAAAGGCCGGCGCCTTGTGAGCGCCGGCCTTGATGCTGCCGGGTGAGGCAGCAGTTGAGCTTAGTGGAACTGTTCTTCTTCGGTCGAGCCGGTGAGGGCCTTGACTGAGGAGGAGCCGCCCTGGATGACGGTAGTGACGTCGTCGAAGTAACCGGCGCCGACTTCCTGCTGATGCGAAACGAAAGTGTAACCCTTGTCGCGAGCAGCGAATTCCGGTTCCTGGACCATGTTGACGTAGTGCTTCATGCCTTCGCCGTTGGCATAGGCGTGGGCGAACTGGAAGCTGTTGTACCAGTTGATGTGGATACCGGCCAGCGTGATGAACTGGTACTTGTAGCCGAGTGCGGAGAGATCTTCCTGGAACGAGGCGATCTGCGAGTCGTTGAGGTTCTTCTTCCAGTTGAACGACGGCGAGCAGTTGTACGACAGCAGCTTGCCCGGGTTGGCGGCGAGCACGGCTTGGGCGAATTCACGGGCGAAGCCGATATCCGGCACGCCGGTTTCACACCAGACGAGGTCGGCGTAGGGGGCGTAGGCGATACCGCGGGAGATCGACTGCTCCAGACCGTTCTTGACGCGGTAGAAACCTTCCTGGGTACGCTCGCCGGTGAGGAAGGGCTTGTCGTTCTCGTCGTAGTCGGAGGTCAGCAGGTTGGCGGCTTCGGCATCGGTGCGCGCCAGGATCAGGGTCGGAACGCCCATGACATCGGCGGCGAAGCGAGCGGAGATCAGCTTTTCGCAGGCTTCACGGGTCGGAACCAGCACCTTGCCACCCATGTGGCCGCACTTCTTGACGGCAGCCAGCTGGTCTTCGAAGTGCACCCCGGCGGCGCCGGCGGCGATCATGTTCTTCATCAGTTCGAAGGCGTTGAGCACGCCGCCGAAACCGGCTTCGGCGTCAGCGACGATCGGCAGGAAGTAGTCGATGAATTCCTTGGAGCCCGGCTCGATGCCGCGCGACCACTGAATTTCATCGGCGCGCTTGAAGGTGTTGTTGATGCGACGAACCATGGTCGGCACGGAGTCGTAGGCATACAGCGACTGGTCCGGGTACATGGTTTCCGAGGTGTTGCCGTCGGCGGCTACTTGCCAGCCGGAAAGATAGACGGCCTCCAGGCCAGCCTTGGCCTGTTGCATGGCCTGGCCAGCGGTGATCGCGCCGAAGGCGTTGACGTAACCTTTCTTGGCGCCGCCGTTGACCTTTTGCCAGAGCTTCTCTGCGCCGCGCTGGGCCAGGGTGTGTTCGATCTGCTGGGAACCGCGCAGACGGACGACGTCAGCTGCGGAGTAACCGCGCTTGACGTTCTTCCAGCGGGGGTTTTCAGCCCAGTCTTTTTCAAGGGCGGCGATTTGCTGTTCGCGAGTACTCATCATGAATTCCTCAAGGGTTTGATTTCGGGTTGGAAAAATGCGCCGGGGTTTCGGTCCTGGACGATGGAAGGAGTATAGAGAGTTTTCCGCATAGCAGCAATAGTCTTATATAAGACATAAGACAAAATTTTCGTCAATAGAAACAGTATGATGCGGCTTGCATTTCATAATGTGAAATGCCGTTCGCGTTCGTGAAACGGCGTTACCTTGCGTCAGCGCAAAGGTTTGTCGCTGACCAGGATGCCATCCTCATCGGCGTAAAGGTATTCGCCCGGGTTGAAGGTGACGCCGCCGAAGGTGACTGCGATGTTCCGGTCGCCGATGCCCTTCTTGATGCTTTTCTGCGGGTGCGTGTTCAGGGCGCGGATGCCGATGTCGATGCCGGCGATATCACCCGAATCGCGGATGCAGCCATAGACGACGACGCCTTCCCAGCCGTTCTTCCGGGCCAGGATGGCCAGCTGATCGCCGACCAGCGCGCAGCGCAGCGAGCCGCCGCCGTCGATGACCAGTACCTTGCCGGCACCGCTTTCGGCGAAGGCTTCGCGCACCAGCGAGTTGTCCTCGAAAATCTTCAGGGTGACAATCTTGCCAGAGAAGCTGGCGCGGCCGCCGTAGCGCTGGAACATCGGGGCAACGACGCGGACGCTCTTGCCGAGTTCGGCTTCGAATTCATCGCAAAGATCGGGGGTCTTGAAGGACATGGCGGGCTCTCTGGCAGAAAAAAAGCCATGCATCGCATGGCTTGTTGGAATGTGAGTTGAGGTCTAGACGACGGCCACGGTCTTTTCTTCCTCGAAGTCGAGTCTGATTTTGCCCTCTTTATCGAGGTCGACCGTGACATGCCCGCCGCTGGCCAGCTTGCCGAACAACAGTTCGTCGGCCAGCGCCGAGCGGATGGTGTCCTGGATCAGGCGCGCCATCGGGCGCGCGCCCATCTGCGGATCGAAGCCCTTTTCGGCCAGCATTTCCTTGACCGCTTCGGTGAAGTGGGCCTCCACCTTCTT
Organism: Azonexaceae bacterium; assembly: GCA_041307825.1. Lineage (GTDB taxonomy): Bacteria > Pseudomonadota > Gammaproteobacteria > Burkholderiales > Rhodocyclaceae > Azonexus. The sequence goes on along the minus strand of JBFZCS010000228.1, from coordinate 1,161 downwards.
CTCGTGCAGTTGTTCCTCGAGTTGCATCAGGAACTTGTCGACCACGCGCAGGATGATGTCGCGGTCGAGCGACGCGAAGGAAATCGTCGCGTCCAGCCGGTTGCGGAACTCCGGGGTGAACAGGCGCTTGATTTCGGCCATTTCGTCGCCGCTCTGCTTCGAACTGGTGAAGCCCATGCTCGATTTTTGCAGGTCGGCGGCGCCGGCGTTGGTGGTCATGATGATGACCACGTTGCGGAAATCGGCCTTGCGCCCGTTATTGTCGGTCAGCGTCCCGTGGTCCATGACCTGCAGCAGGATGTTGAAGTTGTCCGGATGCGCCTTCTCGATTTCGTCGAGCAGCAACACGCAGTAGGGCTTCTTGGTCACCGCCTCGGTCAGCAGGCCGCCCTGGTCGAAGCCGACATAGCCCGGTGGCGCGCCGATCAGGCGGGACACCGCGTGACGCTCCATGTACTCGCTCATGTCGAAGCGCGTCAGTTCGATGCCGAGGCAATAAGCGAGTTGCTTGGCGACTTCCGTCTTGCCGACGCCGGTCGGGCCGCTGAACAGGAATGAACCGATCGGCTTGCCCGGGTTGCCGAGGCCGGAACGTGCCATCTTGATCGCCATGGCGAGCGCGTCGATCGCTTTTTCCTGGCCGAAGACGACGGCTTTGAGGTCGCGGTCGAGGTTCTTCAGGGCGCCGCGGTCGTCGAGAGAAACATGCTGCGACGGGATGCGGGCGATCTTGGCGATGACCTCCTCGATGTCGGTCTTGTTGATGACTTTTTTCTGCTTTGACTTGGGCAGAATGCGTTGCGCTGCACCAGCCTCGTCGATGACGTCAATGGCTTTGTCCGGGAGATGGCGATCGGTGATGTAGCGGGCGGCAAGCTCGGCCGCCGACGAAATCGCCGTGGCCGAGTACTTGATACCGTGGTGCGCTTCGAAGCGGCTTTTCAGTCCCTTGAGGATTTCCACGGTCTCGGCGACCGACGGTTCGTTGACGTCGATCTTCTGAAAACGCCGGGAGAGCGCGCTGTCCTTCTCGAAAATGCCGCGGAATTCGGTATAGGTGGTGGCGCCGATACATTTCAGAAGGCCGGACGAAAGGGCAGGCTTGAGCAGATTCGAGGCATCCAGCGTACCGCCGGAGGCGGACCCGGCGCCGATCAGGGT
>JBFZCS010000227.1:0-4284 GCA_041307825.1 Azonexaceae bacterium | reverse complement strand
CTCGCGTCGCTCAAATCCTGCCGAGCAGCAGGATGGACATGACCAGGCCATAGATGGCGATGCCCTCGGCGAGGCCCATGTAGATCAGGGTGCGGCCGAACATCTCGGGCTTTTCGGCGATTACCGCCAGGGAGGCCGACCCGACCGGTCCCAGGGCGATGCCGGCACCGATGGCCGCCAGGGCGGTGGGCAGGCCGACGCCGATCAGGGCCAGACCCTTGCCCAGCGAAATTTCCATGACACCGCCGGCCAGCGGCTCGGCGGCCATGACTTCCTGCACGCCGAGCAGCAAGGTCGAAGCCAGCCCCAGGGCAAAGACGAGGAAGTTGGCCATTACGCCACCCTTCAGCCAGCGCGGCGAAGGCAGGTGCCGCGGCCTCATTTCCAGCCAGACGCCGGTAACGATCATGACGGCAACGGAAATGCCCAGCAAGGCGATCAGCCAGTTCATTTTTCTCTCCTAGATTCGTAAAAAGTCATATGCTCACTTCGCATCCATCAGTTTCAGCGGAACGAAGGGAATCCCGTCGCCGCTAAAGAAACGCGAGAATCCCTCGTAGTACATCAGGCGTAGTGCCTGGATGGCGACGATGCCCCCTTCGAGGACGATGATCACCACGTTGCCCAGTGCAATGGTCAGCCAGTGGCCGACCGCATCGAGACCGCTGGCCAGCGCGAAGACCGCCAGGGCCAGCGCGACGTGATTGAGGCTGAAGGCGGCGACGCGCATGAACGACAGGGTGTTGGCGAAAAGGTTGGTGCCGGTTTCCAGCGTCTCGATCGCCGAAACCAGGGTTCGTTCGCCCGGGCCAGCTTTGGTCTCGACCCACTTGAAGATTGCTACGGCGACCAGACCGGCACTGGCCAGTATCCAGAACGGGGCAGCAATCGTCGTCGCGCCGGCGAGGTTGGCGATGCTGCCTACGGCGCCGATATAGAAGGCCAGCCCGGCCAGTCCGCTCGAATCGAACAAGGCCTCGTGAACGCGGCCGGAAAACAGCCGGTTGCGAATGTTGACCAGCAGGGTGAGGGTGATGAAGCCGACACCGAAGATGACGGCGATGCTCAGCACCTGGGTGGGATTGTGCAGCGGGGAAAGCCAGATCGGCGCGATGACGTCTTCGAAGCCGAAGATACTGCCGTAGAGGAGGCCGAAGAGCATGGACACGAAGCCGGCCGCGATGCCGATCCAGGCGACCTTGCCGAGGCGCTTGTAGAGCAGTGTGGCGAGGATGACGATGACGCCGCCATGGCCGATGTCGCCGAACATTGCGCCGAACAGCAGCAGGTAGGTGAAGGCGAAGGGCAGGGTCGGGTCGAATTCGCCATAGCGCGGTATGCCGTAGCTCCTGACCAGCGGTACGAAGGGGGTCAGCCAGGCCGGGTAATGCACCAGCGAGGGGGTGGTGGCTGCTTCCTCGGACTTCGCCGGCTCGATATCGAGCCAGTAATGGCCATGGAAACGAGCCTCCAGATCTGTCTTCAGCTTGGCGACGCGGCGCCGGGGTATCCAGCCGGACAGGCTGGCCAGGGTGCCGCGGCCGCGGACGCCGAGCAAGGCGGCCTCGGCCAGCGGACGAGCGAGTTCGACGACCTGGCGGGCTTCGTCCAGGCCGCTGCGATAGCGGCTGCGTGTCTCGTCAAGGATCAGGCATTCCGCCTGGCTCCGCTCGGCGACCCGCTTGCGCTCTTCGATCAGCCATTCGCGTGCGGCCTGGGGGTGGGTGCGCAATTCCGGCGGTATCGGCATTTCGCGCCAGCCTGCCTGGGCCAGCAGCCCGCGTACTTCTTCGTGGCGCTCGCGGGGGCCGGCGACCACTGCATAGACCTGGTCGGCCACCGTGTCGAAGGTGGAAACCAGGAACCCGGCCATCGACAGTGCCTCGCCGAGCCGCTTGAGGCTGCCGGCGGGAACGCTGCCGATGTTGACCGCCAGCAGTCCGTCGGAACGCAGCAGGTAGGCCAGGTCCACGTTGAGGTGCTCGAGCTTCGCGAGGGTTTCCTGCAAGGCATCGAGATGGGTGATTTCTTCCGCGATCCGGGTCTCGCCGGCATAAGCGGCGAGGCAGCAGCTCAAGGCTTCCTTGAGCCAGTCATTGAGTTTCTCGAGGTCGTCCAGCGTCGGTGCCTCTGCCCCCTCGGGCAGGTTTGGTGGCGATGAGATGCTGCAGTGCTCGGCCAGCTTTGCCGTACGGGACGCGGCTTCCAGCCAGGTTTCCCGGTAAGCCTCGGCGGGGTTCTCGGAGAGCTCCTCCGGGGCATGCTGGGCGGGGCAGTAGACGCCGAAATGGGCAAGCACCAGCGCCGCGTCGGCCGCTTCGGAAGCCAGCACATGCAGGCGGATCTTGACCAGGGGCTCGGCGCGGAACATCAGGCTCTCCCCGCGCCAGCGTCGTACATGGCGAGAAGAATCTTGGCCGTCGGCAGGTCGAGATGGCGTCCGCGCAAGACTGCCCGCACCGAGCGCAATTCACGCCAGCGCAGGAGGAGGTAGGCGAAGGCGCGCGAGATCGCCGGGGAGCCGGAGTGCAGCACCTTGCGTGCCTCTTCGGCGGCGGAACGTTCCAGCCTGTTGTATACCTCGGCGATGCCGGTGACGCCCTGCAACAGGCCATGCAGCGGCTCGGGCAGCGCTTCGAGCACCGCTTCCAGGGTGTCGAGGGCGGCCAGCCTGCGCAACTGCGAAGCAGGCAGGCTGTAGCGCGAGGCCATCAGCAGGTAATAAACCTGGGCTGGTGGCAGCCCGTAGTTGAAGCGATAGCGCAGCAGCCAAACCAGGTTGATGCGATCGATCAGCGCACCCATCAGGCGCCGGAACGATGCGCCAGCCGCAGACTCGAGCGGAAGGGCGCGTTGTTCGAGGCCTTCGTAGAAGCCCCGGTCGAGGGCGGCGTCGAGCAGGAACGGGTCATGGGTTTCCGCGAAAGCCCGCTGTGCCGGCCGCACGATGCTGGCGTATGGCCCGGCCTCCAGGCGGCGGAAAAGCTCGTTCATGTCCTCGGTGTGGGCAAGCTCCTGCATGTCGAGGCGCCCGAAGGCACCCATCGGCGTCAGGCGGCTGAGGAGTGCTGCCGGCCGCTCGCCGGTCATTTTCCCGCGCAGCAGGGTTTTCACGTTGCTGATCTCGAAGCGCCCGGTCCAGAAGAGCAGAAAGTTGCGCTGGTCGCCGCTGAGCGGACGGATCAGTACGTTTGTCTCGTTGATCAGTTGCGCGATGAGAATCTGTTCCAGCGAACGGCTATCGCGGCCGGCGAACCCGGTCGCCAGTTGCGGCAAGCCCCGGTCGGTCAGTACCCCGGCAACGCCAGCTTCGTCGGCGTCGAGCAGGGCGTCGTAATCCGCCGGTTGCCAGAGGCGGCCGGCGAAAAGGCTGACACGGGTGTTCAGGTAGGCATGCACGGGATCATCCCCTCGTCTCGCGCCCTAGCGATCGGGGTTGGCAAGGAGGTTCAGCGCAGCTCTGATCGCCTCCTCCTCGTGGCGGAAGGCCATTTCGCGCAGGTTGCGCTGGCGCTCCCCGAATTTGAGCGTCAGTTCGGCCACTGCATGTTCGGCACGGCCATGGGCCTCGCGCAGAAACGGGCTGCGCAGATCGGCCCGGCCGGCCTCAAAGCGTTCCTCGCCGTTACGCACCGCAGCCAGCGCGTCATCGATAATGCGTTGGCGCTCGGCTTTCGAGGCGTCGATGATGCCCTGTGCTCGGGCTTCGGCCTCAAGCAGGCGTGTCAGATGATCGTCCATCTCGCTCCCCGGCCCCGTCTGGGGCATTCTGACGCCGGTCATGCGGCTCGGCCGGCGGCCGGTGATGCTGCGCCGCGCTCGAATGTTCCTGCGCAGCAAATCAATCAGCATCTTATGATGTGACTATAGCCCTCGGGGGTGGGCAGATCAAGCGCGCGGCGCCAGACTCAACCCCAAAACACTCCGCTGGCGTCGCGGTCGAGCGCCGTGATCAATTTGTCCAGATCGCGTCCCGGTTGAACGGGATAGGGGCGCCATCCGCCTTTCTCGCGCAGGTTCGGGCAATCGAGCGACCAGGTGCCGGACGCCGCGTTGAAGCGGAAGCGGGCGACCGGCAAGCGGGTCCATTGCGTCGGGTCGCGAAAATACGGGCGGGTTTCCACCAGCGTCACCTGATTGTCTTCGAATTCGAGTTCGAGCCGTACCTGGTCGCGGACCTCGGCCGGGATTCTTCTCTGGCAATAGGCGCCCAGCTTGGTCCGGGCGATGTGCTGGGTGAGTACAGGCAAGGCCATGTTCATGTTCCGGTGATTTCCGCAATCC
>JBFZCS010000226.1:0-4611 GCA_041307825.1 Azonexaceae bacterium | reverse complement strand
ACCCATGACTACGATGAACCAACTGTTCGACAGCACGATGTTCTTCGGCGGCAACGCGCCTTTTGTCGAGGAACTCTACGAGACCTACCTCGACAATCCCACCGCCGTTCCCGCGGAGTGGCGTGACTACTTCGATCGCCTGGCCCAGTTGCCGGGTTACGTGGCGCGCGACGTGCCGCACGCACCGGTCGTCGCCGCCTTCGCCGAGCTCGGCAAGGACGGCGGTTTCCGCCCGGTGGCGCCGGTGGCCGCCGTGGAAGACAAGAAGCAGGTTTCCGTTCTCCAGCTGATCAACGCGCACCGCATTCTCGGCACGCGCTGGGCGGAACTCGATCCGCTCAAGCGGATGGCGCGCCCGGCCATTCAGGAACTCGAGCTGTCGTTTTACGAGTTTTCCGATGCTGACCTGAACCATACCTTCAATGCCGGTTCGTTCAAGGGAACCCCCGAGCGGGCGACGCTCGGCGAGATCGTCGGCGCACTCAGGCAGACCTACTGCAGTTCGGTCGGCGTCGAATATATGTACATGAGCGACTACGTCGAGAAGCGCTGGCTGCAGGAGCGCCTCGAGACGATCCGCTCGACCCCCGCGTATAACGCCGACCAGAAAAAACGCATTCTGGAGCGGTTGACCGCGGCAGAGACGCTCGAGCGCTACCTGCATACCAAATATGTCGGCCAGAAGCGGTTCTCGCTGGAAGGCGGCGAATCGCTGATCGTCGCCATGGACGAGACGGTTCGCGTTGCCGGCGGCATGGGCGTCGACGAGGTGGTGATCGGGATGGCCCACCGTGGCCGCCTGAACGTGCTGGTCAATACGCTGGGCAAGACGCCGTCGATGCTGTTCGCCGAATTCGAAGGCAAGAAGAAGAGCGACCTGTCGGCCGGCGACGTCAAGTACCACATGGGCTTCTCGTCCGACGTCTCGACGCCGGGAGGCCCCTGTCACCTGACGCTGGCCTTCAACCCGTCGCACCTGGAAATCGTCAACCCAGTGGTCGAGGGTTCGGTCTATGCACGGCAGGTCCGGCGCGGCGACGACGGCAAGTCCCGGGTTCTGCCGGTCCTCATTCATGGCGACTCAGCCGTCGCCGGTCAGGGCGTCAACCAGGAAACGCTCAACTTCGCGCAGACCCGCGGTTACGGTACCGGCGGCACGCTGCATATCGTGGTCAACAACCAGATCGGTTTCACCACCAGCGACCCGCGCGACTACCGCTCCGGCCACTATTGCACCGACATCTTCAAGATGGCCGATGCGCCGATCTTGCACGTCAATGGCGACGATCCGGAAGCGGTGGCGCTGGTGACCCAGATCGCCGTCGAATTCCGCCACAAGTTCAAGAAGGACGTTGTCGTCGACATCATTTGCTTCCGCAAGCTCGGCCATAACGAGCAGGACGAGCCGATGGTCACCCAGCCGCTGATGTACAAGATCATCGCCAAACACCCGGGCACGCGCAAGCTGTTCGGCGACAAGTTGATAGCCGAGGGCATCCTGCCGGCCGACGGGCCGGAACGGATGATCGCGGAATACCGCGAGCACCTGGATAAGGGCGAACTGCTCTACAACCCTGTGCTGGCCGGCTACAAGCACCCGAACAACATCGACTGGATGCCGTTCCTGCCCAAGGGCTACATCGAGAACTGTGATACCACGGTACCGATCAAGGAACTGAAGCGCTTGTCGAAGCGGCTGACCACGTTCCCGGAAGGTTTCGTGCTGCAGTCCCGGGTCAAGAAGATCATCGAGGATCGCGCGGCGATGGGTGAGGGCAAGCTGCCGGTCGACTGGGGCATGGCCGAGAACCTGGCCTACGCTTCGCTGCTGGTTTCCGGCTATGGTGTCCGCATTTCCGGCGAGGATGTCGGGCGCGGCACCTTCTTCCACCGCCATGCCGCCTTCCACGATCAGGATCGCGAGAACTGGGCCGAAGGCACTTATCACCCGCTGAAAAACCTGCAGGAGAAGCAGTCGGCTTTCCATTGCTATGATTCCGTGTTGTCCGAAGAGGCGGTTCTTGCCTTCGAGTACGGCTATGCCTCGGCCAACCCTTACGATATGGTGATCTGGGAAGCGCAGTTCGGCGACTTCGCCAACGGCGCCCAGGTCGTGATCGACCAGTTCATCGCTTCCGGTGAGGCCAAGTGGGGCCGCGCCTGCGGCCTCGTCATGCTGCTGCCGCACGGCTATGAAGGGCAGGGGCCGGAGCACTCCTCGGCCCGCCTCGAACGCTACATGCAGGCCTGCGCCGAGGTGAACATGGAAGTCTGCGTGCCGAGCAACGCCGCCCAGGTCTTCCACATGCTGCGTCGCCAGGGGCTGCGCAAACAGCGCAAGCCGCTGATCGTCATGTCGCCCAAATCGCTGCTGCGCCACAAGGATGCCTGCTCGCCGCTCGAGGATCTGGCCGGCGGTTCCTTCCAGCCGGTCATCGGGGAAGTCGACAAGCTCGACCCAAGGAAGGTGACGCGTATCGTGTTGTGCTCGGGCAAGGTCTATTACGATCTGCTGGCGGCGCGGCGCGAGAAGAAGATCGAGAACATCGCCATCGTCCGTATCGAGCAACTCTTCCCCTTCCCGAAGGATACGCTGGAGCGGGGGCTGGCCATGTATCCCAAGGTCACCGAAATCGTCTGGTGTCAGGAAGAACCGCGCAACCAGGGCGCCTGGTACTGGATTGCCTCGCGTCACCATCTCGAAACGCAGATCAGCGCCAAGCAGAAGCTGCTGCTGGTATCGCGTCCGGCGTCCTCGTCGCCGGCGGTTGGCTACCTGGCGAAGCACAACGAGCAACAGAAAGCACTCATCGAGTCCGCATTGGGCAAGATCGAGTACTGATAACTACAACAGAGTGGAGTAATCATGATCATCGAAGTTCAAGTTCCGCAGTTGTCCGAGTCCGTTGCCGAGGGCACGCTCGCTTCCTGGAAAAAGAAAATCGGCGAGGCTGTCGGCCGCGACGAAATCCTGATCGACATCGAGACCGACAAGGTCGTCCTCGAAGTGCCGTCGCCGGGTGCCGGCGTGCTGGTCGAAATCGTCAAGGGTGATGGCGAGACGGTCGTTTCCGGTGAACTGATCGCCCGCATCGACACCGAAGCCAAGGCCGGCGCTGCCGCCCCGGCTACCGCGGCGCCGAAGGCCGCTGCCGCGCCTGCCGCTGCCCCGGCCGGTACGGCCAGCCCCTCGGCGCGCAAGATCCTCGACGAGAAGGGCGTTGCCGCCGCCGACGTCGCCGGTTCCGGCCGTGGCGGTCGCGTGACCAAGGAAGACGCAGTCGCTGCCCAAGCGAAAGCTGCCGCGCCCGTGGGTCCGGTCGCCGCGCCCGCTGCCGCCAGCGCTTCGCTGCCGATGCCGCCGACCGGTGTGGACACCGGGCCGCGCACCGAACAGCGGGTGCCGATGACCCGCCTGCGTGCGCGCATCGCCGAGCGTCTGCTGCAATCGCAGGCGACCAACGCCATTCTGACCACGTTCAACGAAGTGAACATGGGTCCGGTCATGGCGCTGCGCAAGCAATATGGCGAGAAGTTCGAGAAGACCCACGGCGTCCGTCTTGGCTTCATGGGCTTTTTCGTCAAGGCCGCCTGTGCCGCGCTGCAGAAATTCCCGATCCTCAACGCTTCGGTCGATGGCAACGACATCGTCTATCACGGCTACATCGACATCGGCATCGCCGTCGGTTCGCCGCGCGGCCTGGTCGTGCCGATCATCCGCAATGCCGACCAGCTGAGCATCGCCGACATCGAGAAGAAAATCGCTGAATTCGGCGCCAAAGCCAAGGACGGCAAGCTGACCATCGAAGATCTGACTGGCGGCACCTTCTCGATCTCGAACGGCGGCGTCTTCGGTTCCATGATGTCCACCCCGATCATCAACCCGCCGCAGTCGGCGATTCTCGGCATCCATGCCACCAAGGATCGGGCGATGGTCGAGAACGGTCAGGTCGTCGTGCGTCCGATGAACTATCTGGCCATGTCCTACGATCACCGCATCATCGACGGCCGCGAAGCCGTCCTTGGCCTGGTGACCATGAAGGAAGCGCTGGAAGATCCTTCCCGCCTGCTGCTCGGCGTCTGATCGACGTTTGCCGGCGCCAGTCCTCCGCCAACGGGGGCTGGCGCTTTTGCACATCTAAGACCTGAAAGGATATTCATGTCCAAGCAATTCGACGTACTCGTCATCGGTGGTGGCCCTGGCGGCTACATTGCCGCCATTCGCGCTTCGCAACTCGGCTTCTCGGCCGCCTGCGCCGAATCCAATCCCTATGCCGATCCCAAGGGCGAGCCGCGTCTCGGTGGCACCTGCCTGAACGTCGGCTGCATCCCGTCCAAGGCCCTGCTGCATACGTCGCACCTGTTCGAGGAAGCCGGCCACTCCTTCGAAGCACAGGGCATCAAGGTCGGCAAGGCGACCATCGATGTGCCGACCTTGAAGGCGCGCAAGGATGGCGTGGTCAATCAGCTGACCGGCGGTATCAAGATGCTGCTCAAGAAAAACAAGGTCACTTTCCTGGCCGGCCACGGTTCCTTCGTCGGCAAGGAAGGTGACTTCTGGAAGCTCAAGGTCGGCGCCGAGGAAGTGCTGGCCAGGCAGGTCATCGTCGC
>JBFZCS010000225.1:0-4306 GCA_041307825.1 Azonexaceae bacterium | reverse complement strand
GGGGCAGCAGCACGTTGTCGAGGGCGCTGCGATCGAACAGCAGTTTCTGGTCCTGGAAGACCATCCCGAAATGCCGGCGCAGGTAGGGAATCGCGCTGCGCCGCAAGGCCGAGAGGTTCTGGCCGTTGACCACCAGACTGCCCGAGGTCGGCCGTTCGATCGAGGCGATCAGCTTGACCAGCGTCGACTTGCCGGCGCCGGAATGTCCGGTGATCAGGAACATCTGCCCGGCCTCGATGGTGAAGCTGACATCCTTGACAGCTTCATAGCCGCCCGGATAGCGCTTGCACAGGTTGCTGGCGACGATCATTCGAACAGGGCGTCGACGAAATCCCTGGCGGAGAACGGGCGCAGATCGTCGATCTGCTCGCCGACGCCGATGAAGCGGATCGGCTTCGGGCACTGGCGGGCGATGCCCATGACGACGCCGCCCTTGGCGGTACCGTCGAGCTTGGTCAGCACCAGGCCGCTGACCTCGATCGCCTTGTCGAAGGCCTTGACCTGCTGCAGCGCGTTCTGGCCGATATTGGCATCGAGTACCAACAGCGTTTCGTGCGGTCCGGTCGGGTCAACCTTCTGGATGACCCGGCGTACCTTGGCGATTTCGTCCATCAGGTGCATCTGGGTCGGCAGACGGCCGGCGGTGTCGGCCAGCACGATGTCGATGCCGCGCGCCTTGGCGGCCGAAATGGCGTCGAAGACCACGGCCGCCGGATCGCCGTTGTCCTGCGCGATGACCGTCACGTTGTTGCGCTGGCCCCAGGTTTCGAGCTGTTCGCGGGCGGCGGCGCGGAAGGTGTCGCCGGCGGCGAGCAACACGCTCTTGCCCTGAGTCTGGAAATACTTGGCCAGCTTGCCGATCGACGTCGTCTTGCCGGCGCCATTGACGCCGGCGATCATGATCACGAACGGCTTGTGGCCGCTGACATCGAGCGGCTGTTCGAGCGGCAGCAGGGTTTCGTGAAGGACATTGGCGAGGGTCTTCTGGATACCCTCCGGCGTATCGATCTTGTCGCGCCGGGCGGCCTTCACCAACTCGGCGAGCAGGTGGTTGGTCGCCTCGATGCCGACATCGCTGGTCAACAGCAGGGTCTCCAGTTCTTCCAGCAACTGGTCGTCGACCTTGCCACGCGAGAACATGCCCTTGAACTTGCCCCCCCATTGCGCACGAGTCTTGGCCAGCCCCTTGAACAGGCGGTCGCGCCAGGAAGGCCTGGCTTCCGGCTTGACCTCGGGCTCAACCCCGGGTGCCGCTTCAGGTTCAAAGCCCGTTCCGGCTTGGGGCCGAACATCGGTAACGACATCGATCAGCGCATCAGGCGTGACTTCCGTTGCTGCTTCGGGCGTGCCGGTGATGAACGGCGGTTCTTCTGGCCCGGGCGCAGGCACCGGTGGCGGGGCGGATTTTTTCAGGAAACTGAACATGGGAAACGAGGTCTGAAGCGGTGCTGACAGGCAGGCGGCAAGCCTATAAGATGCCGCCCGAATGAATACCAATTTTGCCGCTGATTCTAGCAGAAAGCCCGACACCCCATGCGCATGCGCCACCTCCTCCCCGTTCTACTGATTCCCGGCCTGTTGACCGCGGCACTGGCCAATCCGTTTGAAATGACGCTGAAGAACGGCATGCGCGTCATCGTCAAGGAAGACCGGCGGGCGCCGACCGCCGCGCAGATGGTCTGGTACCGCATCGGCAGCATGGACGAGGTCGATGGCGCCTCGGGTGTCGCGCACGTGCTCGAGCACATGATGTTCAAGGGCACACCGAGCGTCGGCGCCGGCGAATTCAACAAGCGCGTCGCCGCCGCCGGCGGGCGCGACAACGCCTTCACCAGCCGCGACTACACCGCCTATTACCAGCAGGTACCGAAGGAAAAGCTGCCCGAGATGATGCAGCTCGAAGCCGACCGCATGCGCCACCTCAACGTCGATCCGAAGGAGTTCGCGCAGGAGATCAAGGTCGTCATGGAAGAACGCCGCATGCGCACCGACGACAGCCCGCAGTCGCGCCTGTTCGAGCAGATGAACGCCGTCGCCTTTCAGGCTCACCCTTATCGCCGCCCGATCATCGGCTGGATGAACGATCTGGAAAACATGAGCGCCGCCGATGCCAAGGCCTGGTACGACACGTGGTACGTCCCCAATAACGCCTATGCCGTGATCACCGGCGACGTCGACCACAAGGAGGTCTTCGCGCTGGCCGAGAAATACTATGGCCAACTGGAGGGACGCCCCCTGCCGGCACGCAAGCCGCAGGTCGAGCCGACCCAGGACGGCACGCGCCGGGTCACCGTCAAGGCGCCGGCCGAACTGCCGGTGCTGATCATGGGCTACAAGGCGCCGGTGCTGCGCGACGTGGACAAGGACAGCGACCCCTACGCGCTGCAGATGCTGGCGGCGATTCTCGACGGCCACGACGCCGCACGCCTGACCAAAAAGCTGGTACGCGAAGACAAGGTGGCGCTGTCGGTCGGCATCGACTACGACGCGACGGGGCGCGGTCCGGGCATGATCTACCTGCACGGCAGCCCGTCGGCGGGAAAGACCGTCAGCGACCTCGAAACCGCCCTGCGCGCCGAAATCACCCGCATCCAGCAGGACGGCGTCAGCGAACAGGAACTCAAGCGCGCCCGGGCGCAACTGGTTGCCGGACAGATCTACAAGCTCGATTCGATGTTCGGCCAGGCGATGGAAATCGGCCAGACCGAATCGGCGGGCATTCCCTACCAGAAGATCGATCGGATGCTCGAACGGTTGCAGCAGGTCAGCGCCGCCGAGGTGCAGGCCGCGGCGAAGAAATATTTCAGCGACGACACGCTGACCATCGGCGTCCTCGACCCGCAGCCGCTCGACGGCAAGCCGCGCCGCGCCGCCGTCGCCGCGCGCCATTAAAAAAGCCAGCCCCGGAAAATGACCATGAAAAAACTGTTGACCGCAGCCATCGCCCTGCTCGCCGCCCAGGCCGCGCTGGCCGGCGTCAGGATCGAACACTGGGTAACGCCGAGCGGCGCCCGCGTCTATTTCGTCGAAAGCCGCGTCCTGCCGATACTCGACGTTCAGGTCGATTTCGCCGGCGGCTCGATGTTCGACCCGCCGGGTAAATCCGGTACCGCGTCACTGACCCGTTCCGCCCTCTCCCTCGGCGCCGGAAAACTGGACGAGACGGCGATCGCCGAGCAGATGGCCGACATCGGCGCTGCGCTGGGCGGCAGTGCTGACACCGACCGCGCCAGCGTCTCGCTGCGCACACTGGCCGCGCCCGAGAAGCGCGACGCCGCGCTCGACGTGCTGCGCAATGTGCTGCATGCGCCACGCTTCGAGGCGGGGATTTTCGAGCGCGAAAAGGCGCGCACCATTTCCGCCCTGAAGGAAGCGCTGACCCGCCCCGACAGCATCGCCAGCAAGGCTTTCTGGGGCGCCATGTACCCGGACCACCCCTACGGCCGCCAGGCGTCGCCCGAATCGGTCGCCAGCCTGACCCGTGACGATCTCGCCGCCTTTCACGCCCGCTACTACACGGCCGCCAACGCCAGCATCACGCTGGTCGGCGACATCAGCCGCGGCGACGCCGAACGGATCGCCGAAGCGCTTGCCGCCGGCCTGCCCAAGGGCCCCGCCGCCACCCTGCCACCGGCGCCGCAGCCGGCCGCCGGCAAGACCGTCCGGCTCGAGCATCCGGCCAGCCAAGCGCACATCCATATCGGCCTGCCGGCGATCGCGCGCGGCAACCCGGATTTCTTCCCGCTGGTCGTCGGCAACTACACGCTGGGCGGCGGCGGCTTCGTCTCGCGCCTGATGAAGGAAGTGCGCGACAAGCGCGGTTACGCCTACAGCGTCTCCAGCTACTTCAACCCGCTGCGCCAGCCCGGCCCCTTCCAGATCAGCCTGCAGACCAAGCGCTCGCAGGCCGGCGAAGCAATCAAGGTGACGCGCGAAGTACTTGACGGCTTTCTGAAGCAGGGTCCGAGCGCCGAGGAACTGGCGGCGGCCAAAGCCAACCTGACCGGCAGTTTTCCGCTGCGCCTCGACAGCAACAAGAAAATCCTCGACAACGTCGCGGTGATCGGCTTCTACGGCCTGGCGCTCGACTACCTCGATCACTACCAGGAAAAAGTCCGGGCGGTCACGGTCGACGACGTCAAACGGGCATTTTCCCGCTACGTGCGGCCGACCGACCTGATCACCGTGACGGTGGCTGCCGATTGAACGCGGTGCGTATCATCGGCGGCCAGTATCGCCGCCGGATTCTGCGCTTTCCCGACAGCGAAGGGCTGCGCCCGACCCCGGACCGCGTGCGTGAAACACT
>JBFZCS010000224.1:0-13917 GCA_041307825.1 Azonexaceae bacterium | reverse complement strand
CAACAGCCCGGCCATCGAAACGTCGTTGAGCCCGACGTTGAGCACGGTGTCCATCATGCCGGGCATGGAAACCGGTGCCCCCGAGCGCACCGAAACCAGCAGCGGGCGGCGCGCACTGCCGAATCCCAGGCCACTGGTGCGTTCCAGATCGCGGATGCCGGATTGCAGGGCGCCCGACAAGTGCGCCTTCACGCTCTCTCCATTGCGGACGGCGCTGCACCAGTCCGTGCCCATGACGAAACCTTGCGGCACTGACAGGCCCATTGCGGCCATGCGGATCAGGTTGTGTGCCTTGAAACCGGCGAGTTGCGCTTCCGGTACGCCATCGCGGCCGGTCAGGTCGAAGATGGGAAGCCGCACGGCAGATTTGTGTTTTGCCTTAGGCATGAATCACCCTACCCATTACGTGATCGCGGAGCAGCAGCGCGACATGCATCAGCCCATCTGCGGCCTCTTCGAGATTGCGTGCGGCCTCCACGACGCCGAACACCTCAGCGAAAGGACGAGGGTCGCCCGCCAAGGTGCGCTTGACTTCACGCTCGGCCAAATCGCTCGCATGCTCCATGGTGCGAATGGCATGAACCGCCTGCAGAAAATCGTCCATGTCCTCGCGTGGCACGCCGCGCCGGGCATGCCGCGATGCGGCCAGGGCCTTGACCAGTTCGCGGCTGGCATTGGCAACCGGATCGACCAGCTTGTCGAGCGCGGCAAGGCTGGCGGCATGTGCATTGGGCGAAAGCGTGATGTGGAAGACCGCCTCTTCCAGATCGTCGGCGATATCGTCGGCCGTGCTCATCAGCTGGAGCATGAAGTTGTCGCCCTCCAGCAGGGTGCCGCGGGCACTGTTCAATTCGCGGTCGGCGGCCGTCTCCCAATCCTTGGCCCGCTCCGCCATCGCCGCAACCTCGTTCTGACGTCCCGCCTGCGCAGCTTCCAGCGCCGCGCGCACGGTATCAGCCAACTCCACAATCAGTCCAGCGTGTTCGAGCGCGGTATCCAGCAGGGCGTCTTCGGTGGATCGCACCTGCGACGCCAGTTCCGTGCGGACCTCATCCGCCACCAGCGAGGCCGGCCGGCCCTGCGTCAGCCCTTCGAGCGCCTGCTTGAGATTAAAACGCAGAAACTGCACCGCGCGGCTTTCACTCAGCAGATCATCCAGACGGTCACCCGGCCTGAGCTGCCCGCCGTATGCAAAACTCATGGCATCAAAAATCAGTTGCTCGCCGCCAGCCTTGAGCCAGGCCATGTGACCAATGTTGCCGTCGGCCGCCCACTTGAGCAGGTCGATGGCGGCCTTGCGCGGAACGAACAGTCGCAGGCGCTTGCGCGCGCGGTTCCAATCGATGAGAAATACCAAGCGCGAGCCGAAGTGGCCGAGATAGTCGCGCAACTGGGCGTTGCTGCGCGCCGTGTAGCTGCCGACGCAGAGGTGGTAGATACCGTCTTCCATGCCCGAGTCCTTGCGCGAGCGCGTATCCTGCCACTGAACCGCGTAGCCTTCGAACAGGCTCTGGAAAAACAGCAGGCGTGGCAGGTGGACATCGGTGTAGGTGACGGTCACGGTTCGGCCCGTGACATGGATCACCAACACATGCGCATCGGTCGTGCCGATGTCGTTCTGCAGCACCAGCTTGTCGCCTACCCGGGTTGCCGTAGCGGACAGTCCGGGGTGGTCGAACTTGAGCGGCGCGGTACGGTTGATTCCATCCATGAATGCGGCGATCAGGGCGCGGTCGGCATCGCGGATGCCGTAGGCGCGGCAGCCGCTGATGGTCTCGCTGGCAAGATTCGCCTGCAGTGCATTCAGCGCGCGGTGCATGTCCATCACCAGCAGGTGGAGGCTGTCGCCGCCCGCGCGGTCTCCGGAGGTGATGACCTGGATAGTGTTGGCTGCCAGTTCGTCGCCGCTCGGTTCGGGAACGGCAAACGCCTGCAGCCGTTGCGCGAAGGCGGCGCTTTCGGTGGTCTCGGCGGCGCGAAGCGGCTCCAGCATTTCGGCTACATCGGACAAGGCATCCCTGACGATGGACGCGGAATCCGGTATGCGGTAGCGCCCCTTGCCCACCCGTTCTGAATCCCCGACCACCCGGTCCAGATCACTATCCGCCACCCCCGCAGCCAGTCGTTCGGCGCGCAGGCTTGATGTCACGGCATCTGGGCGCTCGGCATGGGCCTGGGCAGCTTGCAACAGGGTGAAACGGTATTTGATACGGTCATTGGCGGCCAATGCCCGGTTGACCAGGCTTGGCAACAACAAGGCCTGTTCGTTAAGCGAATCCAGAATTCTGGTCTTCTCGGTCATCTGAAGAAGATACGGTTATCTCATTAAATTTTTATGACACAGATGCGAACTACTCAATAGTACGTTAGCTAGAAAGGCGAATTAAGACCGCTCCGGAGGCAACTAGCAGTGCCGACGCAACTCGCAAGCGGCCCATCGCCTCGCCCAGATAACGCGCTCCAAGGAAAGCCGCAAAGATGACGGATGTCTCCCGGATGGCGGCAACAGCGGCAATGGAGGCAACACTCATCGCCCATAGCACGATACCGTAGGAGCCAACCGTCGCGACGGCGCCAATCATGCCAAAACGCCAACGCTTCACCAGGTGTGTTACGAGACGACCCGGATGGCGCCAGGCAGCGAAAGCCAGAATACCCCAGGCATCGAGGAAAAACAGCCACAGGGTGTAGGAGATGGGATTGCCCGAGGCACGTACGCCGATGCCATCGAGGATGGTGTAGCAGGCGATGATCAGGGCATTGATCAAGGCCCAGTAGAGTCCCTTGCTGACCACGATGCCGAAGCGTAGACCTACAAGGGCAGGTAGCGTGACGCCGGAGCAAAGTAATGCTACCCCGGCGATCATGGATACGCTAGGGGCGCCTTCGTACAATGGGAGTGCGAGCATGACAAAGACCGGTGCCGCTCCTCGCATCAGGGGGTAGGCGACGGATAGGTCAGCGTGGCGGTAGGTCTCCACGAGTGCGATAAAATACGCGATATGGACAAAAACCGAGATCAACAGCCAAGGTAGGCTGGCGTTCGCCGGCAAAGGAACCCAGGGCAGGAGAAGCACGGCCAGCACGCTTCCGCCAAGCGCCAGTGTGGCTGTGTCGAGTAGCCGTTCACCGCTTGCCTTGACTAGATAGTTCCACCCGGCATGCAGCAGTGCCGACCCGAGTACGGCCAGCAGCACAGGCGTTGAAATCATCAGGCTGGCCAGGGGAGTGAATAGGTCTTCAGGTTGGTAAAGCTCTTCATCGCTTCCTGCACGCCTTCCTTGTAGCCCAGACCCGAATCCTTGATGCCGCCGAAGGGCGTCAGTTCCAGCCGGTATCCCGGCACTTCGCGGACATTGACGGTGCCGACCTGAAGCTCGGAAACCAGTCGGGTGATGACATCCAGCCGGTTTGTGCATACGCCGGAAGACAAACCATAGGCCGCACCATTGACGATGGCAATCGCTTCGTCCAGCGTCGAAAACCGAATGACCGGCGAGACGGGGCCGAAGGTCTCTTCGCGCACCAACGTCATGTCCGGCGTCACGCGATCAAGCACGGTTGGGGAATAGACTGCGCCTTGCCGCTGATTGCCGTACAGGAGGCGCGCACCCTGCGCCACAGCCTCGTTGACCCTACCTTCGAACAAGCATGCTGCTGCTTCGTCGATCACCGTTCCCATGTCCATCTTCTCGTCCGATGGGTCACCATGGCGCCACGCTTGGGTGCGGGCCAGCAGGCGTTCGACGAAATCGTCGGCGACTGCGTTGTGGACCAGGATGCGCTTGACGGCGGTGCAGCGCTGGCCGGAATTCTTGTACGATCCGTTTGCGGCAAGCTCGGCTGCTTCGTCGAGGTCGGCATCGTCCATCACGATCAGCGGGTCATTGCCGCCTAGTTCCAGTACGACGCGGCGATAGCCGACCTTGCTGGCGATGTATTTGCCAATTGGCACGCCGCCGGTAAAAGTCACCAAATCGACAGCAGGATTGGTCAGCATCTCATCGGCCATTTCCGCCGGATCCCCTGTAAGCACCTGAAACATCGGCGGCGGCAGACCGGCCTCGTAGAGGATGTCGGCCAGACAGAGCGCGGATAACGGCACTTTTTCCGACGGCTTGAGTACCATCCGGTTGTTGGTGGCGATGGCGGGGGCGATCTTGTGGGCCACCTGGTTCATCGGGTGATTGAAAGGGGTGATCGCCGAGATCACACCGAGCAAGGCGTCACGCTGGGTGTAGACACGGCGTTGGCGGCCATGCGGTGTGATGTCGCAAGAAAAAATCTCGCCGTCATCAACAAGCGCTGACTGCGCGGCGAACCGAAAAACATCGCGAACGCGTCCGACCTCATAGCGCGTGTCCTTGCGGCATAGCCCGGACTCGCGGGTGATCAGCATGCTGATCTGTTCGCTCCGTTCGATGACTAGGTCGGCCGCACGGTTGAGAATTTCTGCGCGAGTTGCCCGGCTCAGATTCGGCTTGTAGCGTCGGGCGACCTCAAATGCTCGGCGTACATCGTCCAGTCCGGCTTTCGGCACGCTGCCGACGCATTCACCGCTGAAAGGGTTAAAGACTTCGATGATGCCGCGTCCGCTGTCGACCCGTTGGCCGTCAATGCGCATAAATTCGCGAAGAAAGGTGAAGTTGGACATGCGGAGCTCCTTCAGGAGGATTCTGGGGAATGGTTTTGTGTATCCAGCACCTGATGCAGGCGCGCCCGGCTATCACTGGCGTGGATGCGCAGTAATTGGGCAACCTGGGCCGGCTGTCTGGCGACGATCGCATCGAAAATGGCGCGATGTTCGGCGAGAGACAGGGCCATGGAGGTCTCGTCATGGATGTAAGTGTGACGACGGAACAGCGACAGTTCGGCAACCAGTCGCTGGTACGTGGCATGCAGCTTCGGGTTACCGGTCAGGCGGGCCAGCGCATCGTGAAATGAGAAATTGAGGGCGGTGTAGTGGTTAATATCGGCACCCGCCACCGCTGTGGCCATCTGTTCAACAATCGCCGTCAGCGCTGAAATGCCCGCTGCATCGATACGGTGTGCAACTTTGTCGCCGATCAGGGCTTCAAGCGCTTCCCGTACCTCATAGATCTGATCCGCTTCCAGCGGGTCGAGTTTGCGGACAAAAACACCACAATTTTTCACCGTCGTGACCAGCCCTTTTTCTTCCAGGCCACGGAAGGCTTCGCGAATCGGCCCGCGCGATACGCCGAGCAGTGCTGCCAGCGCGACTTCGCGCAGTTGCTCACCAGGCAGTAAGCGACCTTCCATGATCATGCGCTCCAACTCTTCCTGGACAAGCGTTGGCAGGGATTGGTGTTTGAGCACGTTCAAGGCGGCAGTAAATGTCATTTTCTTGTAATTGATAGGGTGAATGATGCATAAGCATCACGCTTTAATTTATTTGTTGTCAACAATCTGCAATGTTTGAACTCTAAGCTGCAGGTATTGCAACTAAATGACAAGGGAGTCCGTCACCATGACAGCTGCTGTCGAAATCCAGCACCTGACCAAGAATTTCTCCAGCTTCCGCGCGCTGGATGACGTCTCCCTGACTGTTCAGCAAGGCGAGATGGTCGCCCTGATTGGCGCCTCCGGTTCCGGCAAGTCGACCCTGATGCGCCACCTGCCGGGCTTTCTTACGGCAAGTCGTGGCGATATCCGGATATTCGGCGAAACGGCACAGTCTGGGGGACGCATGTCCGGCGATATCCGCCGGCTACGCAGCCAGATTGGCTTTGTGTTCCAGCAGTTCAATCTGGTGAATCGCTTGCCGGTGATAACCAACGTATTGATCGGGCTACTGCACAGGACTGCTTGGTGGCGCAGCCTGCTGATGCGGTTTTCGATGCCCGAGCGACAGCAAGCGCTTGAGGCGCTGGTCGCGGTCGGCATCGAGCAGACGGCTTGGCAAAGGGCGTCGACCCTTTCCGGCGGCCAGCAACAACGGGCTGCGCTGGCGCGGTGTCTAGTCCAGAGGGCCAAGCTTGTGCTGGCGGACGAGCCAATTGCGTCGCTTGATCCCGAGTCGTCGCGCAAGGTGATGGAGTTGCTGGCCAAGATGAACCGCGAACACGATTGCACGGTGCTGGTGTCGTTACATCAGGTGGAGTTCGCCACCCGCTACTGCCCGCGCACGATCGCCCTGAATGCCGGTCGCGTCGTTTACGACGGCCCTTCCTCGTCCCTTACCCCTGCACTGCTTGCCGACCTATATGGCAGCGAAGCCCGGGAACTGTTCGATCCTGCTTTGGCGGGCGAGGTACCCCCGGTCAATGCCTCGACGCTACCCAAAACCCTCATTGCAGCTTGAATCCCCTTCAATTCCCGAAAGGAATCTCCATGTTTAAAAAATTGAAAGTCCTCCTCGCGGCGCTTACGCTGGCCGCCGCTGGTACAGCCGGCGCTGCCGATATCAAGGAACTGAATTTCGGCATCATCGCCACGGAAAAAGCTGGCGCCCTGAAACAGATGTGGGAGCCCTTCCTCGATGACATGTCCAAGGCAGTCGGTGTCAAGGTCAACGGTTTCTACGCCACCGATTACGCCGGCATCATCGAGGCACAGCGTTTCAACAAGGTGCAGATTGCCTGGTACGGCAACAAGTCGGCAATCGATGCGGTCGACCGCTCCAGTGGTGAGGTTTTTGCGCAATTCATCGACCTCGATGGTACGCCCGGGTATTACTCCTATCTGATCACCCACAAGGACTCGGGCATCAAGAACCTCGATCAGGTGCTCAAGAATGGCAAGGAATATTCCTTCGGTATCGGTGACCCTTCCTCTACCTCGGGAACGCTGGTGCCGACCTATTACGTCTTCACGCTCAATAACCTTGATCCGAAGACGCATTTCAGGGTTACGCGCTCCTCGAATCACGAGGGTAATTTCCTCGCGGTTCTGAACAAGCAGGTCGATGTCGCCACCTCCAACAGCGAAATGACCCACAAAATGAAAGAGAAGTCGCCGGAGAAGCTCGACCAGATCCGCATCCTCTGGACCTCGCCTCTGATTCCGCGTGATCCGCTGGTGTGGCGCAAGGATCTGCCGGCCGACATCAAGAAAAAGGTTCAAGATTTCGTGACCGGCTACGGCAAGGACGATCGTGAAAAGGAAATCCTTAAAAACATGTACCGCCTCGCCGGCTTCAAGGCGTCGACGGATGCCCAGTTGCTGCCGATCCGCCAGCTCGAATTGTTCAAGGATCGCAAGAAATTTGAAAACGACGAAAACATGAGTGCAGCTGACAAGAAAGCCAAGCTGGCGGAAATCGATGCCAAGCTCGAAGCGCTGAACCAGCAGGGCGGCAAGTAAATCGCACTCGGGGCGGAGGCCGTAGCGGACTCCGTCCTTCTGTTGACTATTGAGGCTTTTATCCCATGGTATCCCGACCCGCCATCAAGGATGTGCCGCTCGCTCCCCCCCGTACCAGTCTGAGTACCCAGCTCGCCTGGGGTGTCCTGCTGATGATATTGATCTGGTCTTGGCAGGGTGCCGAGATGCGACCGATGGCACTCATCCAGGACGCCGGCAACATGGCGATCTTTGCCAAGGAGTTCTTTCCGCCCAATTTCCACGATTGGCGGATTTATCTCCAGGAAATGATCATCACCATCCATATCGCAATCTGGGGAACGGTGCTGGCTATCATCTGTGCCATTCCCTTTGGCCTGTTGTCGGCCGAGAACATCGCGCCGGCCTGGGTCTATCAGCCGGTGCGGCGATTGATGGATGCTTGCCGGGCAATCAACGAGATGGTGTTTGCGATGCTCTTCATCGTTGCCGTCGGGCTCGGGCCCTTTGCCGGCGTGATGGCGTTGTGGGTCCACACCACGGGTGTCCTCGCCAAGCTCTTCGCCGAAGCGGTCGAGGCAATTGATCCGCGCCCGGTCGAAGGGGTTCGCGCCACCGGTACCAACGTGCTGGAAGAAATCCTCTACGGCGTGATCCCGCAGGTGTTGCCTTTGTGGATCTCGTATTCGCTGTACCGCTTCGAGTCCAACGTGCGTTCTGCCTCGGTCGTTGGCATGGTCGGCGCCGGCGGCATCGGCGTCATCCTTCACGAAGTCATTCGTGGCTTCGACTACGCCGAAACCTCGGCTGTCCTGCTCATCATCATCGTCTCCGTGACCCTGATCGACCTGCTTTCGGCGCGCGTCCGCCAATGGGCAATCTGACCTGAAATCCAAAACATGACCAAAACCATTCACCTGAACGGCATCGATTACGCCTGGCCCAAGCAACCGGTTGTTGTCGTCTGCATCGACGGTGGCGATCCCTCCTACCTCGAACAGGGCATCAGGGACGGCATCGTTCCGAATATCGCACGCTTTGTGAACGAAGGCTTCTTTGCCGTCGCGGAAGGCACAGTGCCCAGCTTTACCTGCCCGAACAACATGTCGCTGATCACGGGTTCGCCGCCATCCGTACATGGCATTTCCGGCAACTACTATCTCAACGACGATGGCGAAGCCGTGGTCATGACCGGTCCCGAACTGCTGCGCAGCCAGACCATCCTCGCCGCTTTTGCCGATGCTGGCGCCCGGGTGGTATCGATCACCGCCAAAGACAAGTTGCGCAAGCAGCTCGGCAAGGATCTTGACCTGACGCGCGGCAACGTCAGCTTTTCCTCCGAGTTTGCCGATCGCTGTACCTTGGCCGAAAACGGTATCGAAAACGTGCTCGACCTGGTCGGCATGCCGCAGCCGGAGATCTACTCCATGGAGCTTTCGCTGTTCGTCCTCGAGGCCGGCATCAAGCTACTGGAGCGGGGCCATCGTGACCTGATGTTCCTCTCGTTGACCGACTACATCCAGCACAAGCATGCACCCGGCGATCCGGTTGCCAATGAGTTTTACCGGCGTATTGACGAGAAAATAGGGCGTCTGACTGACCTAGGCGCCATCGTTGCCTTGACATCGGACCATGGGATGAACGACAAGTCGACGTCAGACGGTCGTCCGAATGTCATCTTTCTGCAAGACATCCTCGATGCCGAGTTTGGCGCCGGCGATACCAAGGTGATCTGCCCGATCACCGACGCGTTTGTGCGCCATCATGGTGCACTTGGCGGTTTCGTGCGTGTCTGGTGCCGTGGTGGCAAGGCGACGCCAGCTGCCATAATCGCGCTGATCAATGATATTCCTGGTATCGCCATGGCGCTGACCAAGGAAGAAGTTTGCGCACGCTTTGACCTGCCGCCGGACCGCGAAGGCGATGTCGCCGTGATCGGCGATATAGGCACCGTGATCGGCGCCGCCGAAGCCGAGCATGATCTCTCCAATCTGTCTGACGCACGCTTGAGAAGCCATGGTTCGACCACCGAAGCGCGGGTGCCGTTTATCCTCAGCCATCCTGTCAGTGCCGATTATTCCATGCGTGCCGCACAAGGTCTGAAGAGCTACCAGATTTTTGATTATGCAATTAACGGGGTGGTTGCGTGATACTGCCTAGCTGCGGTCGCGTTGCCGTCTTCGATGCGCCCAATATGCCGTTCAGGCTGGTCGAGTATCCGTTGCGTCCACCGCAGGCCGGAGAGGTGCTGGTCCGTGTAAGAATGTCAACTATTTGCCGTTCGGACATCCACTCCTATCAGGGGCGCCGGCCGTCGCCCTGTCCCGGCTTGCTTGGCCACGAGATCGTTGGCGAGATCGTCGCGCTGGGGGCAGATGTAAGCGCCGACCTGTGTGATGCATCCCTTGCCGTTGGCGACCGAATTACCTGGAGCGAGTATTTCGTTCCCGGTCGCAACTATTTCCGCGAAGTGCTCGACCTGCCGCAGAAGTCGCCCGGTGTGGACAAGTACGGCCACATGTCGGCGGAAACGCCGCCGCATCATCACGGCGGCTTTGCCGAGTATTGCTACGTGCGTCCGGATTCCTGGCTTCTGCGCCTGCCCGACGTGCTTTCGGATGCCGAAGCGACGCCGATCAATTGCGGTGTCGCGACGATGTGTGCCGTGATCGATGCCGCCGAGATCAGGATTGGAGACACCGTGGTCATCCAGGGCCTCGGGCTGCTCGGTCTGTATGGTGCAGCACTGGCCAAGGCGCGCGGCGCCGGGCGGGTGATTGGTATCGACCGTGTCGCCGCACGGCGTTTGCTAGCGCAGCGATTTGGCGTCGATACTGCGGTCGACCCGGAGAATGTGCCAAAAATCGAACGAGGCGCCGACGTCGTTATCGAAGTCTGTGGCGATCCCGCCGTGCTGGTTTCCGGTCTGGACATCCTGCGCATTGGGGGGCGTTATGTGCTGGCTGGTCTGGTCAGTCCGGGGGCTCGGGTCGATTTCGATGCCAATCTGATCGTGCGCAAGCTGATCACGATGACCGGCGTACATAACTACCATCCGCGCCATCTGGTCCAGGCGCGCGATTTTGTCGTCGCCCAACGCACCCACTACCCGTTTTCCGAACTGGTCGACGGAATCTATACCTTGACCGAGGTCGACCGCGCGATGGCTGATGCGGCGGCCTGCCGCGTGCTACGTGCCGCGATCGTTCCCTGACCTTCCGGAGTTCATCATGCCCGATCCCATTCTTCTGACCCCGGGACCACTGACCACCTCCATCGCCACCAAGGCTGCCATGCTGCGCGACTGGGGTTCCTGGGACCAAGCCTTCAACACGATGACCGCCTCGGTCTGTAAAGATCTCCTCGGTATCGTGCACGGCGAGGACAGCCATGTCTGCGTTCCACTCCAAGGCAGCGGCACTTTTTCCGTCGAGGCCGCACTCGGCACACTGGTGCCGCAGCACGGCAAGGTGCTGGTGCCCAACAACGGCGCTTACTGCCAGCGCATCATCCGAATTCTTGACGTGATCGGCAGGCAACGCGTGGTCCTCGACTTTGCCGAGGACTGCCCGGCCGATCCGGCCGCTATCGAAGCAACACTTGCCGCCGACCCGGCCATCACCCATGTGGCGCTTGTCCATTGCGAGACCGGAACCGGCATCCTCAACCCGCTGCCTGAAATTGCCACTGCCGTTGCCCGACAGGGGCGTCGCCTGATCGTCGATGCCATGAGTTCCTTCGGGGTCGTTCCCATCGACGCGCGCAGCATGCCTTTCGAAGCGGTGATTGCCGCCTCTGGCAAGTGCCTCGAGGGCGTACCCGGCATGGGGTTCGCGATCGCCAGAAGGAATGCCCTGGAATGTGCCGCGGGTAACTGCCATTCGCTGGCCATGGATTTGCATGATCAGTGGGCTTACATGCAGAAAACCACCCAATGGCGGTTCACGCCGCCAACCCATGTGGTTGCTGCATTACGCGCCGCTCTCGATCAATATTTCATGGAAGGCGGGCTGCCGGCGCGCGCTGATCGTTATGCCGCCAACTGCCGCGCACTGGTCGACGGCATGCAAAACCTCGGCCTTGTCACTTTTTTGCCGGATGCCGTTCAGGCACCGATTATCGTCACGTTTCATGCGCCAGACAGCCCAGGCTACGACTTTAACGCGCTGTACCGTTTTGTGCGTGAGCGCGGCTTTGTGCTGTACCCCGGAAAGCTGACCCGCGTCGAAACTTTTCGCGTCGGCTGCATCGGTGCCATTACCGGCGGTGACATCGCGCAGGCGGTCGCCGCCATTGCCGCCGGACTTGAGCAACTTGGAATCGAGGCACCATGAGTTCCATCGTAAGTGAGGGACAACCAATGATTCACTCAAGCGCCGAAGAGCAACGATTGATCGAGGAATTGAGCGCTATCTATGATGGCAGGGCCCATGGGCAGTACGGCCTGACACTGGTCAACCAGCGGGGACATGCCGTCCAGTCCGGATTCCATGCCCGCGTACAAGGCCTTGCATCTACTCAGGTTGTCGCTGCCTTACTGCACGATATCGGCCATATGATCCACAATCTGGGTGATCATCCGGCGGCGCGAGGTATCGACGATTGCCATGAGAACTTGGGCGCCGAATGGCTGGCCCAACGATTTGACCCGTCTGTCTCCGAGCCTGTTCGTCTGCATGTGGCGGCTAAGCGCTATCTTTGCACCGTCGATGACGACTATCGCAGTCGGCTCTCCGACGATTCCGTCGAAAGCCTTGCGCTGCAGGGTGGCAACATGAGTGTCGATGAAGTAGCGAGGTTTGAATCAGAGAAATTCTGGCGAGAGGCTGTCGCACTGCGCAAAATAGACGAACTGGCCAAAGATCCGCTGGGGCCGATGCCGCCCTTCTCAGAATTCCATGTCGATATCCTGAACGCACTGCGGGCCAAATGAAATTTATGTCGATGAAATGAATGGACCACTGGACGTTAATTCGTATCCAATGGTTGATCATGTCCCACGGCGTAGTTCAAGAGGCAATCGAGAAGTTAGTGGCTCCGGCATGGCTGGATTGTCGGTCATTCGACAAAGTTCAAAGGCGGCAATATCCGAGTTATTGCCTGTTGTTCTCGGAATGGGACAAATACTCGACCATACAGCCTTGTCTTCGGCCTGCGATAAGTGAGGGCTGCATTGTCAGGGAGCACGCCAAAGGCCTGAATACTAGAAAGAGCGCGTTACAAAGCAGTATGGCAAAGCTGAACGTTTCCGAAAAAACGGAGAGTTCCTTGTCCGGATTGTCATGAGCTGGAAATAAAGTAAGCCTAATTTTGGAAAATGAAATTCGAAAGCTCACTTGTGATCTCGCTATTGCTCACACCAGTAACCGCTTCCTTGACGCCAGGGCTCTACGATGTTTGGTAGCCGTGATCGCCTCGTCATCTTCGATGCCGACGGCACACTGATTGACACCTTCCCGGTTGTAGAACGCTCTTTCATGCTCCACGGCATGGACATCGGTGACCTTGAACGTTTTCAGCGCCGGCGCAAGCTACTGAAGTACATCGGCGGGCTGCGCGAATTTCCGAAAAATCTGCGTCAGCAATTCGACAAGGGAAACCGAAAGCGCCTCAAGCGCACCTTGACCGATGTCTATCGGGAAGCAGCGCAGCCCTATCCAGGCATGGTGTCACTGCTGCAGCGCCTGATCGAAACGCCGGATATTCGGGTTGGCATCGTATCGCGCAACGTCACCATCGAGCCGGAGGAGACACTGGCCATTGTCCTGGCCCGGTTTGGCATAGACTTCGATCAACTCGACTTCCTGCGCTGTATTCCGCTCGGCGACGGCAAGGCCGCCCAGTTTCGTGCCATTCGCGAAACCTGCGGCATCAATCCGTTGCGCGCGTATGTCTGCGGCGACGAGTACCGGGACTACACGGAAGCGAACGCGGCCGGCATGCAGGCTATCATCGCCTCCTACGGTTTCGAAGACCATAACCGGTTGGTTGAGAGTTTCAACATTCCGCCTGAAGTAATCGCCAGGAGCTCAACTGAACTCGCGAGCCGCCTCTGTCACGCTCTTGATATTGAGACACCGGCAATAGTCCAAATTGACGGGGGGCTTGATCGTTGAACGGGATTTCCTTCATATCGGCGAAAACCCACCTTCGGAAAATAAAACTGCAACATATGTCGCGGATACTTTTGGATCTCGCAATTGGTGCAGCGCCCGATTGTTGATCGCCCACAGTTGGCTCCTTGATACCGGGAAATACGCATCCGGCGGGACTGCTTTGGATTGAATCCGGCTGATAAATCATGGTTCACCCGGGCTGTTGCCAGAGGGCAGGTCACGGCTTATCGCTTACGCGCAAACGAGCGTCAATACAGGAGTTTCATATGAGCAGTTCTCCCCCGGGGAGCGATGATCGCATCTCCTGCATTATTTGCGCCTACAACGAGGCGCCGAGGATTGCTGCGGTTCTTGAAGTCCTTGCCGTGCATCCCCTGCTGCACGAGATCATCGTCGTGGATGATGGTTCGACCGACGAGACCGCCGAAGTGGTCAAACGCTTTCCTTCGGTCAGGCTGATATCGCATCAGATCAATCGCGGCAAGAGTTTTGCCATGGC
>JBFZCS010000223.1:0-5324 GCA_041307825.1 Azonexaceae bacterium | reverse complement strand
TGACGGCAACATCACGACCCTGGGTCGTGGCGGTTCCGACACCTCCGGCGTCGCGCTCGCTGCTGCGCTGCAGGCTGATGAGTGCCAGATCTACACTGACGTCGATGGCGTTTATACGACTGATCCGCGCGTCGTGCCGGAAGCCAGGAAGCTCGATACCATCACCTTCGAGGAGATGCTGGAAATGGCGAGCCTCGGCTCCAAGGTGCTGCAGATCCGCTCGGTCGAGTTCGCCGGCAAGTACAAGGTCAAACTGCGCGTTCTTTCCAGCTTCCAGGACGAAGGGGAAGGCACGCTGATTACTGTTGAGGAAGACAAGAACATGGAACAACCGATCATCTCCGGCATCGCCTTCAACCGCGACGAAGCGAAACTTACTGTCCTCGGCGTGCCGGACAAGCCGGGCATCGCCTACCAGATCCTGGGCGCCATCGCCGACGCCAACATCGACGTCGACATGATCATCCAGAACGTCGGCCACGATGGCACCACCGATTTCTCCTTCACCGTCAATCGCGGCGAATACGCCAAGGCGATGGGCATCCTCGAGAAGGTCAAGGCCGAACTCGGCGCCCGCGAAGTCACCGGCGACAACAAGATCTGCAAGGTTTCCGCCGTCGGCGTCGGCATGCGCTCGCACCCGGGCGTCGCCAGTCAGATGTTCAAGGCGCTGGCCGACGAAGGCATCAACATCCAGATGATCTCCACGTCCGAGATCAAGATTTCCGTCGTCCTCGACGAGAAATACCTGGAACTGGCCGTCCGAGTGCTGCACCGCACCTTCGGTCTCGACCAGCAAGTTTGACCGCAGGGCGCGGAGGCTATATCATCCGCGCCTCTTGATGGACACGTGGCCGAGTGGTCGAAGGCACACCCCTGCTAAGGGTGCATCCGGGCAAAACCTGGATCCAGGGTTCGAATCCCTGCGTGTCCGCCAGCGATTTTTAAGCCCTTGAACCTCAAGGGCTTATTTTTTTTCCAGGGTGCATGACGAGGTTATTCGGGGAAAGGTCATGACCATTCGAATTCGCATCATCGGCGTTGCCAGCGGCGTCGGCGCCCAGGACAAGGGATGCGAAGACGGGCCGGTGGCCTTCCATCGTTCGCAGGCTTGGCACGAACTCGAACATCATCCGCAGGTCGATTGGGGCGAAACCCTGTTTGCCGTCGAGACGCCGGCCCATGCGCCGGTGGCGCGGATCGCCGAGCTTTGCCGCCGCCTTGCCGCCAGCGTCGGCGAGGCACTGGACGACGGCGCGTTCCCGTTGATTATCGGCGGCGATCATTCGATCGCCATCGGGACATGGAGCGGGGTCGCGCGATTCGTCGGGGCGCCGGTCGGCCTCCTGTGGATCGATGCCCATCTCGACAGTCACACGCCCGAAACTTCCTATTCCGGGGCAATCCATGGCATGCCGCTGGCCTGCCTGCTGGGGCGTGGCGACAAGCGCCTACTGGGGTTGGGCCGCAGCGGGGTTCAGCTTGACCCGCTACATACGGTTGTCCTCGGGCCGCGCTCGTGGGAACCGGAGGAGGCGGCATTTCTTGCCCGAATGGGCGTTCGCGTCATCGGTGAAGACGAGATCGGCGAGCGCGGGCTCGCCGCCTGTTTTGCCGAGGCGGCAGCGATTGTGAGTGGGGCGGCCAATGGTTTCGGCATCACGCTCGATCTCGACGCATTCGATCCGGCTACCGCACCCGGCGTCGGCAGCCCGGAACCGGAAGGCCTGCCGGCGCGCGAGGTCCGTGATGGCCTGCAACGGCTGGCCGCCAGCGGCGGCTTGCGGGCCCTGGAGATCGTCGAATACAACCCGGACCGCGATCGACATGGCATCACCGCCAGGCTGATCAGCGACGTGATCGGCGACCTCCTGCCGCAGATTGAAAGCCGCCGGCACGCTGCCAGCCAGACTCGCCACTGAATTCGACAAATGAACAAGGATCCCTATTTCGTCCTCGGCGTACCGCCCGGTGCCGGACCCGCCGAACTGAAAAGTGCCTACCGCCGGCTGGCGATGCGCTGGCATCCCGATCGCAATACCGATCCGCTGGCGACCGAACGCTTCAAGGCGATCCGGGCGGCCTACGAGCAGCTTGTCGCGGTCGACGGGCCGGAAGAGGCAAAATCCGCGGCGGCGTCGGACGAAGAGGACGGAGAAGCCGTCGCAACGGCGGCGGATATTCGCCTGAATCTTGAAATCAGCCTCGAGGAAGCGGCGGCCGGTTGCCGCCGGACCATCGATTACACGCGCGGCAAGGACTGCCCGACCTGCGCCGGCAGCGGCGAGGCCGGCATGACGCGCACGCGGTTTTGCGAAGCCTGTCATGGCAGCGGCCGCGTGCGCGATGGCAAGCGCGGGCTGATGAGCTGCGATGCCTGTCGCGGGCGCGGCTTTTTCAGCGAGCGGATTTGTCCCGACTGTGGCGGCAGTGGCCGCGAAATCGCCGGCGTCAGCCTGGAGATCCGGGTGCCGCCAGGCATGTTGCCGGGCGACGAGTTGCGCTTGGCCGGGCAGGGCGAGGCGGCGAGCGACGAACTGGCGGCGGGCGATCTGTTCCTGACCATCATCATCCGCAGTCATCCGTTGTTTCAATTGCAGGGGCGCGACATCCATTTCAGCATGCCGGTCAGTGCGCTGGCCTTGCTGGCGGGCGGCGAGATTCGACTGCCGGCGCCGGGCGGCCAGATTTCAGGCACGCTGGAGGCCGGTTCGCCGGCGGCGCGCGACTTGCGTCTTGCCGGCGAAGGCTTTCCCGGACGCGGCAAGCACCCGGCTGGCGATCTGGTCGTCCATTTGCAGCCGGTATTTCCGTCCACGCTCAGCGCGCGCCAGCGCAAGCTGCTGCGGCAGGCCAACGCGGCGTTGCTGGACGACGCGGAAGCGACCCTGCCGAAGATTGCGGAGTGGAACCGTGAACACCTCCGAAGCTAGCCGGACTCCCCGGCGATGCGTCTTCACCCCTGAAATTGATGCCTTTTTGCCTGTCGACCGCGAGCCTCGTGCACACCGGGCGGCAAGGTGTAGACTGGCCGCCTCAGCCACCTGATGCCCCAGGCCCATGACACGTAAACCGGACGAACTCGGTGAACAGATTCGCGCGATCCGCGAGGAAGTGGTCATGAAGACGCTTTCGGTCACGCTGATCGCAGGTAGCGTGCTGCTCCTCGGCAACATGGCGCGCAACCTGCACCTCGGCAATCCGCTCAGCATCGTCCATCCGCTCCTTTATCTGGTCGCGCTGACCTTCTACCTGACACGTCGGCGCATCGGCGCGCAGCGCATCGCCTGGCTGACGGTCATTCTGCTCTATCTCGCCGCGACCGCCGGCATGCTGGTCTATGGGCTAGCCGGGAACTCCGCTGCCGTCTATATGGCCTTCAGTTTCGTGTCGACCACGTTTTTCGGCGTCCGCGGCGGCGCTGCGGCGGCGGCGCTCAGCGTCGGCAGCATGGCCCTGATCGGTGGCATGCTGGTCGGCGGGCGTATTTCGATGAATGTCGATCTGCCGGCCTTCATGCTCAATCCGTTCAGCTGGGTTGCCGCCGTGCTGACGGTGGGGTCGATGTCGTGGCTCGTTCTCAGTCAGGTCGGCCGGCTCAATGATCGCTACATGAAGCTGCTCGGCGAACAGCACCATCAGGCCCGCCACGATTCGCTGACCGGTTTGAACAACCGCATGGCGCTGGAAAGCGTTCTCGATCAGGCGATTGCCGATGCGCTGCGGGAAAATCTCGGGCTGGCGGTGTTTCTTCTCGATCTCGACCGCTTCAAGAACATCAACGACTCGCTCGGTCACAATGTCGGCGACCACCTGCTGGTCGAGGTTGCGAACCGCCTGCAGGCCTGCGTGCGCGGCGCGGACACGGTCGCCCGCCTGAGTGGCGACGAGTTCGTCGTGCTGCTGCCGCGCCTGGCTTCCCCCGATGTCACTTCGGTAGCCGCCAAGCTCGTCGAAGCGCTCTCCGCCCCGTACTGGATCGGCGACCGCGAGTTGCGTACGACGCCATCGATCGGCATCAGCCTGTGCCCGCAGGATGCGCAGGACGTCGAATCATTGATCAAGTATGCCGACACCGCCATGTATGCGGCGAAGGCCAAGGGCGGCGCCCGCTTTCAGTATTTTGCGCGCGAGATGAATCAGGCGGCCACCGAGCGCCTGCACATCGAATACCGGCTGCGCGAGGCGCTCGACGGTGGTCAGTTCGTCCTTCATTACCAGCCGAAAGTCGATATGACCGGGCGTCTGACCGGCCTCGAGGCGCTGCTCCGCTGGCAGGTCGAAGGCGAGGCGCAGCTGGGGCCGGCGCAGTTCATTGCAATCGCCGAGGAGAGCGGACTGATCGACGAGATCGGCGACTGGGTCATCGTCACCGTCTGCCGGCAATTGCGCGCCTGGATCGATCAGGGACTCGCTGCGCCGTGCGTCGCGATCAACCTGTCGACGCGGCAGTTGCGCCAGCCCGACCTGGCCGTGAAAGTGGGCCGCATGCTCGTCGAGTCCGGTTTGTCACCGGACATGCTGGAATTCGAGGTAACCGAGACGGCGGCGATGGAAAACCCGCAGACCGCCGCCCGCCGGCTCGACGAACTCGGCGCGATGGGGCTGACGCTGAGCATCGATGACTTCGGGACCGGATATTCCTCGCTTTCCCACCTCCGGAGCCTGCCGCTCGATGCCCTGAAGATCGATCGCAGCTTCGTTCGCGACATCGCCAGCGACACCAACGATCTGGCCATCGCTAGGGGAACCATCGCCCTTGCGCACAGCCTCGGCTTGCGCGTGGTGGCCGAGGGCGTCGAGACCATGGCGCAGTGGCAACTGTTGCGCGGGCTGGGCTGCGACGAGGTGCAGGGCTACCTGATCGCCTGTCCGGCGCCCGCCGAAGAACTTGCCGGGATACTCGCGCTGGGATCCATCCAGCTTGCCAACAAGGCTTGATGCCTACAGCAGTGGACTCATCATCTGGACCGCGTTTTCCAGCAGGCGGCGGCTGCGTGGTCGGGCGCGCCATTCGTCGAGCCGCAGGGCGCTTGAACGCGCTTCGTAAGCATGCTGCAAGGCCCGCGTTGCCGATGAGAATTCGTGATCGAAGGCGATCAGCGACAGTTCGAAGTTAAGCTCGAAGCTGCGCAAGTCCAGATTGACTGTGCCGAATACCGTGAATTCCTCGTCAACGACGACGCTCTTGGTATGCAACAAGCCGTCGCGGAAGCGCAGGATGGTCACGCCAACCTCCAGAAGATCCTCGTTGTAGGCCTCGCTGGCGTAACGCACGAGGCGCGAGTCGATTTTCTCGGGAACGATCAGGATGACGCGGACGC
>JBFZCS010000222.1:0-4288 GCA_041307825.1 Azonexaceae bacterium | reverse complement strand
TCCCCGAACTGATCGAAATCCGCAAGGCGCACAAGGGCAAGCTCGAGGTCCTCGGCATCGGCATCGAGGACAAGGCCGAGGCGGTAAGGGACTTCGCCAAGGCCTACGAAATGGATTACCCGGTATTCGTTGCCGGCGGCAAAGGCATCCCGCTCATGCAGGCCCTGGGCAACACCAAGGGTGGCCTGCCATTCACTCTGGTCATCGACCGCAACGGCCAGATCATACAGAAAAAGCTCGGCGTGATGAAGAAAGCCGATCTCGACGCCGCCGCCGAACTGCTGCTTAAGGCGCGCTGAAAATAAAACGGGCGGCATTTGCCACCCGTTCCATCGCGGCACCCGCTCCGCTCACTCCTCGCTCCGCTTGTGCGTCGTCGCCGTCCGCTTCGGCGCCGCCTTGCGGCCAGCGGCGTCCTTGGCCTCGCGGTTGAACTCTAGCGCCATGTCGAAAGCCGTTTCAACAAACTTGCGAACCCGGGTGAATTCTTCATCGGTCAGCGTGCGCGCTTCGTCGCGCGCCCGGTAAATACTGATGAATTCGTGCTCGCGCCCGGCATGTTCGACCAGACGGCCGATGCCGAGCGATTCGAGAATTTTCCACAGTCCTGGGCTGTAAGCCTTGGTCAGGTTCATGACGAAGGGCACCGGGTCGTTGCGCGCCAGCACCGAGGCCAGGCGCAGAACGACCTCGAACGGCAGGGCCATCTTGCCGTTCTCCGCCAGCTCGAGCAGGGCTGGATCTTTCAGATCGATCGCCTTGCCCAGATCCTCGAGAGGAATCCCCGCCGCCTCGCGCATGTTGCGCAGGAAGCTTCCCGCCTTGATCAGCGCCTTGGTCGATGCCATGCCATGTGGAAACAGGCCGGACGCGGCGTGCAGCGAGGTATCGACCGCCGCGCCGGCCATCCCGACGACCTGGCCGGCAAGCGTGCGCAGCGACTTGGTCAGGCCGCCCACCGCATCGAAAGGCTGCGTCTTGCTATCTTTCCGGCCCCCGGATTTGGCTGCGGGCTTGCGCCCACTACTGCTGCTTTTGGCTGTCACTGTCGCCTCCATTCTGTAATCGGCTAGTTGAATACTACGCCAATACCGGGACACGAACCCGCGAGCGCCCGCTTCCGCGCGCTGCGTCGCCGGCAGTTTGAAGCGAAACCGTCAATATCCAGTGTGCGTCACGGCGTGCCGATGAACAGGTAGAAATTCCCCATGCCGTTCGGCGCGTAGCCATAGCCGACGTAGAGCATCCCGAGCGGGGTTTCGCCGCCGGCATACGCCGTCACCGAGCTTTGCCAGCCGTTCAGGTTGGTTTCCGTGTAGCGCCCGTCGACCTTCCCGCCTTCCACGGCCAATCCGACCCGCATGTCACCACGCAAGCCGGCCGGCAGTCGCCCGATGACCTTCTCCAGCCGCACGCTGCCGTACACAAGCGATTCGCCGATGATCTGGTTTTGCGCAAAGCCCGACAGGTTCAGGAAGCCGCCCAGCGCCACCGCATCGTAGAACGGCAGGCTGCCGGTAAAGGAGCCGGCGCCGCGGATTCGCCCCTGGAGTATGTAATCGCCGAAATTTTCGGCCGCGCGCAGATCCAGTTCGGCCTTGTCGTAACCGTCCCCGGTCGCGTAGAAGTAGCTTCCGCGGGCTCCCCAGCCGTGCGTCGGATCGTAGAGACGATCGAACTGGTCGAAATCGAGTTTCGCCAGGAAACCGCTAAAACCCTCGCTGCCTGAGGGGAGCGTCGGTGACCCGGTAGCCAGTTCGGCGCTGCGGTAACGTCCCGCCCAGCCAACCGACACCGGCCCCCACAGGCCGACATTGACCCCGGCCATCAGATCGAGGCTGGTCTGATCGACCGCGTACTCGGCGATCCGGTTGTTGTTCTGATAGATATAAAGTGGGGAACGCAAGTAGGAGAGCTTCGGTTCCAGGAAAAAGCGTCGCCCGGTATCGAGCGGTTGGTAGAACTCGGTAAACGCCCCGCTTTCGTTGCCGATCTGCACCCCGGCCAGCCACTCGCCACCGAGACTGTTGATCAG
Source organism: Azonexaceae bacterium (assembly GCA_041307825.1). Classification (GTDB taxonomy): domain Bacteria; phylum Pseudomonadota; class Gammaproteobacteria; order Burkholderiales; family Rhodocyclaceae; genus Azonexus. Next base: position 2,253 of record JBFZCS010000222.1, on the reverse strand, counting down.
CGTTTTCTGGTAAGCAACCCGCAGGTTGAAAGTAGACGGACTGTTCGAGGCGGCATTCAGGTTGAAGCCGAAGCGCAGGTAATCCGGCCCGAATTCCTTTTCCACGGGGGTTATGCGCAGGATGTTCCGGTCACGGGTGGAAAGCAGCGTGAAGTCCACATTATCGTAAAGCCCGTCGCCGAAGATGAGTCCCAGATCCTTGTCCAGCCGGTCGACATCGACCGGCGCACCTTGATGATTTTTCAGGTAGCGGTCCAGGTAGTCGGGGTTGACTCGCTTCAAGCCGGCGAACTGGACTTCGTTCACGACCGGCAATTCGCCGCGCACGGGCGTCATGGTCGCCAGCCACGCCTGATACTGCTGCTCGCCGACACTCAATGCCTTCAGTCGGGGCAGCATTGCCTCGGTCGCCGCCCGTCCCCGCTTTGCCGTTTCCGCGTAACGGCTGAATTCAGCCGCGGTGATGCCATCGAGATCCGGCTTGATGTAGATGTCCCCGGAACTGAGTGTGGACAGCGACTGGGTCACATTCTGCTCGGTCAGGATATTCACCATCTGCCCGGCCACCGAGAAGATTCCACCGATGTCTTTCGCCTTCATCAGCGGCGACCCGACATTGACGGCGATCACGACATCGGGATTGCAGCTCTTGCGCACTTCGTCGATCGGCACGTTATCGACCAGGCCGCCATCGACCAGCAGCCGTTCGCCGTCCTTGACCGGCGCCATCAGGCCGGGCACCGACATAGTGGCGCGCATCGCATGGGTCATGCTGCCCTCGCGGAACACCACCTTGTCGCCGGTCACCAGATCGGTGGCGATGATCGAGACCGGGATCGGCATTTTCTCGATTTGCGGATCGCCATACTGGCTGCGCACCAGACGGTTGATGAACAGCTTGACCTTCTGACCCTGGACGACCGCAGGAAGCGTCTGTGCCCCCTCTTTCGTCACCCCCAGCTCGGTGCCGGGTAGAAAGCGCCGGGACTGGGTTTTGACGCGCGGGTCGAGCTCGTTGATCGGCGGGTTGTCGTTGAACATCGCCCGCCAGTCGGCCTGGCCCATCGCCACCAGCATCTCGTCGGGACTCAGCCCGGCGGCAAAAGCGCCGGTAACCAATCCGCCCATGCTGGTGCCGGCCACGCAGTCGACAGGAATCCGGTTTTCGCGGAGAACTTCCAGGACGCCGATATGCGCCGCGCCGCGGGCGCCGCCGCCGCCGAGAACGAGACCGACGCGGGGCCGCTCGGCTGCAGCCAGGGTTCCGCAGAGCGTCAATGCGGCGATGCCGCCAACCAGAACACGCCTGACGGGAGGCATGGATGACAGCACTTTGATCATGGCTTGATACCCTTGGCTCGCAGGAATGGCGGATTAACCCTTGCGCCCTAGCGCAAACATTCCAGGATTTCTGTGGCGAAAAGTGCCGGGTCTTCAGCGCCGGCAATGACCTTGCTTCCGGCCAGAATGAAGGTCGGGACCACCTTGACCCCACTTGCCCGAATCTGGCGCTCCCTCTCGCGGACAAGATCCTCGTCTTTGCTGGAAGACAGATAGCGCGTCACCTCCGCCGCATCGTAGCCGCACTCGGCGGCAATCCTGCCGAGCAAGGCGATGTCGCCGACATGCTCGCCGCGCTGGAACTGCGCGACAAACAGGCGCTCGACCAGCGCATCGGCATTGCCCCGCTGCTGCGCCCAATGGATCAGGCGGTGCGCCCGCAACGTATTGGCGCGCAATTCGATCTTCTCGAAAGCATAGTCGATACCGTAGGCGCGACCGGCTTCGCGAATCCGTCCGAACAGCGCCTCGACCGCCGCCCGGCTGCCGAACTTGTGCTCGAGGAAAGGCAGATAGGGTTCGCCTTCCGGCGGGGTATCCGGGTTGAGGAAAAAAGGCAGCCAGCGCTTCTGATACGAGAAGTCGGGAACCTGGCTGCGCACCATGGCGACGGCGGTCTCGAGGCGGCGCGTGCCGATGAAGCACCAGGGACAGACAACGTCGGAAACGATTTCGATGGTCAGCATAGGGTGCATGATAGCGTTCGCCAGCCGGCATAACCAGTTTACGGCGAAAATCCACAAGTGATACCGGCGAAGGTTCCCGCCTTACAGCATGTCGTCGGTCAGCGCTGCCGGCGAGGCGGCGCCGGCTTGCACCGTGACGCCATCGGCGGTTGCCAGCGGCAGCGGATGGCTAAAAACCCAGTTCATTTTTACCCCTTTTTCCGGGTCGACCAGATCGGAAGAGCAC
>JBFZCS010000221.1:0-4698 GCA_041307825.1 Azonexaceae bacterium | reverse complement strand
TGCGGGTCGGCCATGCGCTCGAATTCGAGGCTGGTGACCACGTTGGGGAAGCGATCATAGCCGTAGGGCTGAATCTTGCTGGCGTCGTATGGCCGCCAGCCAGTGGCCCAGATCAGGGCGCCGACCTGCAGCGTCACGATTTCTTCCTGCATTTCCAGGTCGACCGCAGCGACCGGACAGGCGGCCTTCGCCTTTTCGCCTTCGGGCGTGCCGACGATGGAAGGGTCGATCACGTAACGCTGCGGATACGCCATGCCGTGCGGCAGATAGGCCGCCTTGAGATTGTCCAGCCCGTAGTTCCACGGATTCGGCACTTCGGCACTGACTGCCTCGCCGCATTTGCCGCAGGCGGTACAGTCTTCGGTAACGTAACGTGGCGCTACTTTCAGCGTCACCGCATAGTTGCCGCGGCTGCCGGAAACGGCGGTGACTTCGGTCATCGTCATCAGGCGCACGTTGCGGTTGCTCTTCAGGCGCCGCAGGTTGATTTCAAGGCCGCAGGTCGGATGACACATCTTGGGGAAATAGCGGTAAAGCCGCGCCGTGCGCCCGCCAAGGACGGGTGTCTTTTCCACCAAAATCACCTGCTTGCCGCATTCGGCGGCTTCGAGAGCCGCTGTCATGCCGCTGATGCCACCGCCTACTACCAATATGGTTTGGGCTGTTGCCACTGTTGAAGCCGTCACATCGGTCTCCCTGAAAAATGTTCTAGCGTGCCGCACACATTATAAATTACCCGCACTCGGCTTGTGCAAGCTTCCAGTTTCCGTAGAAGGAGGCCTGAAGTTGGCAGGGCGCGGGACTGAAAACTCAAGGCTGTTACTCAAACGGGGACGGCGCTTGCCGCCTTTACTTCTCTGATTTCGAATGTCAGCGTCGCCAAGTCACCGAAAACCCAGGTCGCGGCAGGCGCCCCTAGGCCGGCGACGGTGCCGGGGTTGACGAACCAGGTATGACCGCCTCGAATATTGGCTTGTTGCCGGATTTCGGCTTCATGGCTGTGGCCGCAGCAGACCAGATCGTAATCGCCGGTGCAGGCCATGCCGTGACCAAGGTGCGGATAGTGGGTCAGATAGATGCGTCTGCCGCCCAGTTCGATTCTGGCGTCGTGGCCGTGGTAGTGCAGCAGGCCTTCCGAATTGCAAGCCATGCGCGCAATCGATACCGGGTCCCCGAGATTGTTGCCATGAATGGCGTGAATCGGAAGCCCGAGCGCGAGCGAAGCGCGCAACGTATTGCCGCCGATGATGTCGCCGCAATGAATGACCGCCTCGGCGCCATCGCTGATGGCTGCGGCGACTGCGCTTGCCATCAACGGTCCGCGGTCATGGCTGTCGGAAAGAATGCATATCTTCATGGTGTCTGGCGCGTCATCATATGATGAGCGGCCCGTGATAATCCTCATCCTGGGCAGGCGCCTTACTGCCGAGGGTTTCGGTCAGAGACGAGGCGCGTGTAAGGTGATGGTCGGCCTGCACATGCAGCAAGGTGACTACGCAATCGCCGAGGCTGTCATAGATTTCCCGGCCGGTGCCGAACTGTTCATCGGCGGAATAGAAAAACTGGCACCGGAACCGGCTATCCGCCACCTTGGTGACGATGAATTCGGCGCCGAGAGCCTTCCAGTAAATCGCCGGGCAGGTGGTCAGTTGTTCGGACTCGGGGTCGAGTTGCAGTTCGACGTCGGCGGACTGCAGCAGAGTCACGCGGCCGTAGCGCTCGAGCAGGATCTGGCTGACCAGTTGTGATTCGGCAGGGGTGAAATCTGGGACGGACATCGTTACTCACTATTCGGATTGTGATCTGGGTGCATAAGCATTCTCTTTCAGACTCTACAGCGAAAGTACCGGAAATTCAATGATGCACCTCAAGGGATGCCGGTATTGACCGCCACGACCATGGAAACAACTGCTGGTCCCAGGGTCAACCCTGAAATTGCCCCGATTATTTCTGCCAGTGGGCCGTGGCAATCCCTTCTCCGAGGTCGGCTTCGACCAGCCGGCGCCTGACTTCGAGCAGGCGCTCGATCAAGCGGGTTTCGTGCTTGCCGTAGGCGTCGGCATCGGCAACACGGTTGACCACGACGCCGAGCAATTCGGTAATTGCGTTGCCGATCGAGTTCTGGCTGATGGTGACGATCAGCTTGCCTTCGTCATTGCGATAAATGAGTTGCTTGAAGGCGGGTTGCCAGCGAATCGCGTTGGCGTATTTCGCATCCACGATGCAATGGTCGCGAACCTTCTTGGCCGTCTTCAGGAAGTCATTGTTGAACAACAGCGTGTTTTCCACGGCCTCGGGGTAGTAGGCGTCTTTCTGCAGCGGGGCGTTGCGGGTGGACACCTGGGTAAAGAAGGTGCGGTAGAAGTCGATGAAGCCCTTCAATATCTCGTCGTATTCTTTCCAGAACCGCACATCCTTCAAGGCCGCCGCCCCGCCCTGTACCTCCCAGCTGGGCAAGCCGTGCGGGTAGCCAGTCAGCTCGATGCGCGCATCGTCCTCGCTGGCCGGCTTGAGTATCTCGAGCCCGAGCGCGCGGTCGAAAAACTCGCGATAGACATCGTGCATGTAGGCTTGGAAGAGGCTGTGCTGGCCGCCATCGGTCAGGTTGGGATTGTTTTCGTCGGTCAGTTTCGCCTGGCGCAACTCATCCTTGGGAAAGACGATAAAGTGGTTGTGCAGCATGCGAATGCTGGGCACGCCGGGCGAGGTCAGCGGCCAGGTTGCATCGAGGCTGGCTTCGCCGGCCAGCACCAGCGCTTCGGCGGGGTCGGGATAGAGCTCCAGCATGTAGTCGAAGATGATCTGGTTCATCCGGTTCCAGACGTGTTTGACGTCGTCGGGAACCTGGGTGCGGCGAACCGGCCGGCCGAGCGGGTTGAGCACGCATTGCGAGGTGTTGTAGATGATTGACGTGTCGAAGGCTGTGCTGTGTCCAAGCGCCTTGCGATAGAGCAGCAGATTCTCCGGATTCATCAACAGGCCGTTGTTGTGAATCAGGTCGTTGAGGTTTTCCGTGCTGTTGAAGAACTCGTTCGGTTTCATTCCTTCCGGTATATCCAGCGGAATTGGCCGGTAAGGGGTGGTGATTTCACGAGGACCGTAGCGCGTCATGGTGTATTACCGAAAGTTGATATAGGTCCGGCTTTTTACCACAAGTATTTCGCCTCTGGTCGTCAACTGGTCGGATCAGTGCTTGATCGAACGAACCTGCGCTGCCATGAGATGGGTCGCGCCAGGGGCGAGGGTAATGACATCCTCGGCGGCATTCGCGGTTTCGACGCAGACCATGGCGAGATGGCCATCCGGACCGAAATCGCCCATTTTCTCCGCCTTTTCCGACCACGGGTTCCATACCACGGTCGACCGGCTACCGGTGCTGGTGATGACGATCGAGCGCGCCAGCACCGGATCGCGGATCTCGCAGTAGCCATGCGTGCCGAGGTAAATGCGTTCGGTTTCCTGGGTAAAGGAGACGGCGCCCTCCTGCACCTTGCGCGCGCCGCCGTCGAACTTGTCGATGTAGTTGCAGTGTTCGAGGCCCAGTAACGTGGCGCGGCGGATGTCGCCGACCTCGAAGTAGGTGTGCAGCGCCTGGCCGAGTTCGAACGCCGTGCTGCCGAGGTTGGTGGTGGCCAGTTCGACTTCGAGTTCGGGGCCGACGGTGATGATGTTCCTGACGGTTGAAAGGGCGGGCCACTGGGCGCGCGTTGCGTCGGATTGGACGAGTTCGAATTCAAGCCGCACGCGGTGGTCGGGAAGCCGGCTGGCATCGACCAGCGCCCACGGCACGGTACGCGCGAAGCCGTGGCCGGGGAACTGCGGGTTCTGGCCGTGCGGCCCGAACCATGGCCAGCACACCGGCACGCCGCCACGAATCGACTTGCCTGGCGCGAACTTGGCGAATTTGCTGAGCCAGATCACCGGCGCCTGACCGACCGGCTGATAAGTCATGACGTGGGCGCCTTGCAGTGCGATGCTGGCCGTCGCGTCGCGCGTGCTGACCCGAGCCACGACGAAGCCGTCGGCGATTTCCTCGAAGCTCAGACAGTCGGCGATGGCGAAACGCCGGTTGAGGTCGGCGGCCTGGTTGGCGGTGTTCATTGCGTTGCTCCTTCTGCGGGTTGGGGATTCATGCCGCCGGCGAGTTTCATCCGGAAGCACTTTGTCGACAAGGCCAATAGTGTCTCCGGCCCGGGAGGCTTACGTCAATCAGGATTTTCTGATAGGTGGCCGCGCGGGTCGACCGGCTGGAAGCGTCCTTCAAAGCCCACGGCAAGGAGAACTCCGTGTCAACGCGCTTGCTTTTTCTCCGCGCTGCCATGAGAATAACCAAGCGCTTGCTTGCTTAATAAATAGTCAGAGTTTCCGGAGAAAGATTCATGAGCCAGCCCTCGGCCCCGTCCCCTTACCCACATCTGCTGGCGCCGCTCGATCTCGGCTTCACGACCCTCAGGAATCGCACCCTGATGGGGTCGATGCACACCGGGCTGGAGGAAGAGAAGAACGGTTTCCAGCGCATGGCGGCGTTTTACGCCGAGCGGGCGCGTGGCGGCGTCGGCCTGATCGTCACTGGCGGGTTTTCACCGAACCTTGCCGGACGGGTCTATCACTTCGGCTCGCAGCTGAGTTTTTCGTGGCAGGTCGGCAAGCACCGCCAGATTACCGATGCGGTTCATGCCGAAGGCGGCAAGATCGCCC
>JBFZCS010000220.1:0-5140 GCA_041307825.1 Azonexaceae bacterium | reverse complement strand
TGCTCGGGCCGAACGGGGCCGGCAAGACGACCACCCTGCGCCTCTGCCTTGGCCTCACTGCCCCCGACAGCGGCGCCATCAGCCTCAACGGCTACACCATCCCGGCCGAAGCGCAGCAGGCGCGGGCGCGCGTCGGCGTCGTGCCACAGTTCGACAACCTCGACCCCGATTTCACGGCCAGCGAAAACCTGCTGGTCTTCGGCCGCTATTTCGGCCTCGCCGATGTCGACGTCCGCGCCCGCATCCCGCAACTGCTCGACTTCGCCGCCCTCGCCGGCAAGGCCGACGCGCGCATCGCCACCCTGTCCGGCGGCATGAAGCGGCGCCTGACGCTGGCCCGGGCGCTGGTCAACGACCCCGACACCGTCTTCCTCGACGAGCCGACTACCGGCCTCGACCCGCAGGCCCGCCACCTGATCTGGGAGCGCCTGAAGCAGCTCAAGTCGGCCGGCAAGACGCTGATCCTGACGACGCATTTCATGGACGAGGCCGAGCGCCTGTGCGACACGCTGATCGTCATCGACCACGGGCGCAAGATTACCGAGGGCAGCCCGCGCCAGTTGATCGCCGAGCACATCGAGCCGCAGGTCGTCGAAGCCTATGACGAGGCCGGCGGCGATCTGCCGGCCTTCGTCGAAGCCAATCGCCACCTCGCCGGGCGGGTCGAGACCAGCGGTGAAACCGCCTTCTTTTATTGCAGCGATCCGCGCCCGCTGCTCGCCCGGCTGGCCGAAGCGCCCGGGCTGCGCTACGTGCACCGCGCCTCGAATCTCGAAGACGTCTTCATCAAGCTCACCGGGCGCGAGTTGCGCGACTGAGCGGCGGTGAAAATGGCCGGTTTTCGGCGGTCGACCGCAGCAAGCAACTCGCCATGGCAATGGTCTAGAATGACATCACTACCCCCAACCCGAAACCCGCGGAGGCTCACCATGCAAACCCGTTCCCCGTCACTCCCGCTGCGCACGCTGACCCTCGCGCTGGCCGCCCTGGCGTTGCCGGCGGCGGCCGCACCCACCGTCTACGAAATGCGCCTGACGACCCACGCCGGCATGGGCGCCGGCGGCATCGGCGGCCTCATGAGCATGCTCGGCGGGGGCGGCGGCAGCAGCGTCAGCCACAACATGGATCTGCGCCTGACCGCGCCGGGCGACCTGCCGGCCGACTACCAGGCAGCGCACACGGTGCCGGACGCCATGCGCATCGGCCCGCAACTGCCGCTGTTGGGCGAGCGGCGGGGTAGCGGCGGCAGCGGCGGCAGCGCCCCCGACGGCGAGCCGGACGGCCGCGTGCTGATCTACTGGGGCTGCTCGCCGACAGTGCAGAAAGGCCAGCCGGAAGTCATCGACTTCCGCTCCCTCGCCGGCAAAGTGCCGCCCGAGATCCAGGCAATGGCCCGTCAGAGCCGCAGCCAGGGCAAGGCGGCGCGCGATGCCACGCTGCCGCCGCGCTCTATCGGCTGGCCGCAGGGTGACCAGAACTACCGCGGCATCCCGGACGGCGCTTCGGCGGTCGGCGATCACGTCGTCAAGGCCAATTTCATGAAGGACGACATCCGTCTGGCGCTGACGCCGGCGCTCGACTTCCTCGAACCGATGGGCCTCAAGGCGCAGGCGAGTAACCTCAAGGCGGCCATACCGCTCACCTGGAACGCGCTGACCCGCGCCCGCGGCTACGACCTGCAGGCGGTTTCCGCCGGCAACGACAAGGATATCGTGATGTGGCTGGCGGCCCGCAACAAGAGCCCGATGCTGCCGGGCAGCCAGCACGAATGCACGATCCCCGAGGGCATCTTCGCCAAGGGCGAGATGGCGATGTTGACCGGCATCGCGCACGGGCCGGTGCAGGGCTTCTCCTACCCGCCGCAGAAGCCGGGCGAGAAGAAGCCGCTGATCTGGTCGGCCACGGTCAACATCAGCGCCTTCGACAGCGTCATGCTCGGCATGGAGATGGCCGCCGCCGGCGCCGCCAAGGAATCCGCAATGCCCGGCGTCGGCGACGTGCTGAAAGGCCTGTTCGGACGATGAGCGGCGGCGCCCGGCGATGGACGCAGCCTTGGCGGTGAGCGCCGTCCGCTCCCCGGTCGTCGGCTGGTTTCCGGTCTGGCGGCGCAACTTCCTCGTCTGGCGCAAGCTGGCGCTGCCGTCCATCCTCGGCAACCTGGCCGACCCGTTGATCTACATGCTCGGCCTCGGCTACGGGCTGGGCGCCATGCTGCCGGAAATCGCCGGCCAGTCCTACGTCGCCTTCCTCGCCGCCGGCACGGTCTGCGCCTCGACGATGAACGCCGCCACCTTCGAGGCGCTTTACTCGGCCTTCTCGCGCATGCACGTCCAGAAAACCTGGGATGCCATCCTCAACACGCCGCTCGGCCTGACCGACGTCGTCGCCGGCGAGCTGTTCTGGGCGGCGACCAAGTCGCTGTTCTCGGGCGCCGCGATCCTCGTCGTCGTCGCCGCCCTTGGCCTGACCAACGGTCCGCTGGCGCTGTGGGCGCTGCCGGCCATCATCCTCACCGGCCTCGCCTTCGCCGCGCTCGGCCTGATCTGGAACGCGCTGGCGCCGTCCTACGATTTCTTCATGTACTACTTCACGCTGTTCATCACGCCGATGACGCTGATTTCCGGCGTCTTCTTCCCGACCGACCAGCTGCCCGGCTGGCTGGCGATGATCGGCGGCTGGCTGCCGCTCGCCCAGGGCGTGGCGCTGGTGCGGCCGCTGCTGGCCGGGCAACTGCCGGCCGACGCCCTGATCCACATCATGGCGCTGCTGGCGACGACCGGCGTCGCCTTCGCCATCGCCCTGCGCCTGACGCGCCGCCGCCTGCTCAAGTAGAATAGCCCGATGCCGACCACCTTGCTTGTGCTGACTAATTGCCCTGACGAAGAATCCGCCAATGCCATCGCGCTGGCGCTGGTCGAGGACCGGCTCGCCGCCTGCGTCAATATCCTGCCCCGCGTCCAGTCGGTCTACCGCTGGCAGGGCGCGGTCGAGTCGGCGACGGAAATCCCGCTATTCATCAAGTCGACCGCAACCAACTACCCGGCGCTGGAAGCCGCCATCCGCAACCGCCATCCCTACCAGGTGCCGGAAATCATCGCGTTGCCCGTCGAACTCGGCTTGCCGGCCTATCTCGACTGGATCGCCAGTGAAACGACCCAACCATGATGCGTAACGTCCTGTTCCTGCTCTCCTTCCTGTTCTCGCTGGCCCAGGCCCAGGAATTCCTCGATCCCGCGGTGGCTTTCAAGCCCACTGCGCGTGCCCTCGATGCGCAAACCATCGAAGTCGGCTTCGAGATCGCCAAGGGTTATTACCTGTACCGCGACAAGTTCAAGTTTGCCGTCGAAGGCGATACCGTCACGCTCGGCACCCCGGTTTTCCCCAGGGGCAAGGAGAAGATCGACGAGAACTTCGGCAAGGTCGAGGTGTTCTACAAGAACGTTGCCATTCGCCTGCCGGTTCAGCGTAATGCCTCGGGCGTGCTGCCACTCAAGCTTAACGTCACCTCGCAGGGCTGCGCCGATGCCGGCGTCTGCTACCCGCCGCAGACCCAGATGGTCAGTGTCGAATTGCCTGCCCCCGGCAGCGTTCCCGACGCCCCGGGAGCGCCGGTCGCGACCATGGAATCAACGGCTGGCCTTGCGGTCGACGGCGATGAAAGCGGCACAATCGCCGCCACGCTCAAAAATGCCGGTTTCTGGGCCAGCCTTGCCTTCTTTTTCATCGCCGGCCTCGGTTTGTCGCTGACACCCTGCGTTTTCCCGATGATTCCCATCCTTTCCGGCATCATCGCCGGCCAGGGCCACAAGGCCTCGCATGCTCGCGGCTTCGCGCTGTCGCTGGCCTACGTGCTGGGCATGGCGCTGACCTACGCGGCGGTCGGCGTCGCCGCCGGCCTCTCCGGCACGCTGGTTTCCGCCGCGTTACAGAACCCGTGGGTGCTCGGCGCCTTCGCGCTGGTTTTCGTCGTCCTGTCGTTTTCGATGTTCGGTTTCTACGAACTGCAACTGCCGACCGCGCTGCAAAGCAAGCTCTCTGAAGAATCCGGCCACCTGCAGGGCGGGCGCGGCCTCGGCGTCTTCGCCATGGGCGCGCTCTCGGCGCTGATCGTCGGCCCCTGCGTCGCCGCGCCGCTGGCCGGTGCCTTGCTCTACATCGGCCAGACCGGCGACGCCGTGCTCGGCGGCACCGCGCTCTTCGTCATGGCGCTCGGCATGGGCATGCCGCTGATCGCGGTCGGCGTGGCCGGCGGCTCGCTGCTGCCGAAAACCGGTCCGTGGATGGAAGGCGTCAAGAAGGGTTTCGGCGTGCTGCTGCTGGCCACCGCGCTCTGGCTCATTTCGCCGGTCATTCCCGCACTGGCGCAGATGCTCGGATGGGCTGTCCTGTTCATCATCCCCGCCATCTACCTGCACGCCCTCGATCCGTTGCCGCCGCACGCCAAGGGTTGGCAGCGCTTCTGGAAGGGCATCGGCATCGTCATGCTGCTGACTGGCGCCGCACTGCTCGCCGGCGCGCTGGCCGGTAATCGTGACCCCCTGCAACCGCTGGCCGGCCTGCGCGGCCAGGCGGTGGCCGCCGAAGCGAGGAAGCTGCCCTTCGAGCCAGTGCGCTCGGTCGCCGAACTCGATAACCGGCTAGCCGCGGTCGACCGGCCGGTAATGCTCGATTTCTACGCCGACTGGTGCGTGTCGTGCAAGGAAATGGAGCGCTTTACCTTCGCCGACCCGGCGGTGCAGGCGAAGCTGGCCGGCTTTACGCTGCTCAAGGCGGACGTCACGGCGAATACGCCGGAGGACAAGGCGCTGCTCGCCCGCTTCGGGCTGTTCGGCCCGCCGGGGATCATCTTCTTCAGCCCGGGTGGAAAGGAAGTGTCGGGTGTCCGGGTCGTCGGCTACCAGGAAGCCGCTAGCTTTCTCCGCACCCTGGACAAAGTGACGTCAATCTAGCGGAGCAAGCGCTCACCTTCGGCAAACCCTTCTGAATCCCAAGCCGTAACCTACTGGTAGGTCAATTTTTTGACAGTTTCCGAATTCCCGGAAATCTTCTTCAGCTTGTCACGCAACCAGTGGACATAAAAGGATTCGAAACTTGTCCACCAGTAGCGCCAACTGGGGGCACCAAGCCCTTTCTTGTCATC